>JBJMGL010000027.1:0-19771 GCA_045807985.1 Bryobacteraceae bacterium | reverse complement strand
GCGGCTGACCCGCATGGAGATGAGCTATGTCTTCAGCGCCTTCACACTTGCTTATGCGCTGTTTGAGATTCCGACCGCCTGGTGGGCCGACCGCATCGGGAGCCGCCGCGTGCTCACGCGCATTGTTCTCTGGTGGTCAGCATTCACGATGGCGACAGCCGGGGCTTTCAGCTATGCCGCTCTTTTAACCATCCGGTTTCTGTTCGGCGTGGGCGAAGCCGGTGCGTGGCCGAATGCCGCCCGTGTATTCGCCCGCTGGATTCCTGCCCGCGAGCGAGGGCGTGTGCAGGGCTTCTTCTTCGCAAGCGCGCATTTATCCGGCGGGCTCACGCCGATACTCGTGGCGTACCTAGCGGCCGTACTGCCCTGGCGCGTCATTTTTCTCCTCTTCGGCTGTGTCGGCCTCGTTTGGGCTCTGCTATGGCACTGGTGGTTTCGCGACGAACCTCGTGATCATGCCTCGGTAAGCCCGGCCGAGCGGGATCTGATCGAGAGCACCCGTGGTCTCGCTCCCGGTCACAGTGGCTCCTGGAGCGATGTCTTCCGGACGCGCAGTCTGGTGGCGCTTTGCCTGCAATATTTCGCGAACAGTTACGGTTTCTACTTCTTTATTACCTGGCTGCCCACTTACTTATCCAAATCTCGTGGAATGGCCCATGTCGAACTCGCGCTGTTTGCCGGTATGCCTTTGCTGCTGAGCGTGATCGCCGATATCACCGGCGGCGTGACAACCGATGCGCTCTCACGCCGCTTCGGAAGGCGCGTCGGCCGCTGCGGCGTAGGCGCAGTCGCCTATCTGTTCGCGGCGGTCGCGATGGCGGCAGGAACGCTGGTGAGTGACGGGCGCACAGCCGGGTTTCTGATCGCCGTGGGGGGAGCTGCATCAATGTTCACGCTCGCTCCGGCTTGGGCCACGGCCATCGAACTAGGCGGGAAAAACTCAGCCGTACTCAGCGCAACAATGAACACCGCCGGGCAAATCGGTGGCATGCTAAGCCCCTGGTTCTGGCCTACCTGGTGGACCATTTCAACAACTGGGGTCTGCCGCTACACGTCCTCTCCTGCCTGTATCTCACAGCCGCCTTCTGCTGGGTCACTATCCACCCAGAACCATCCTGATACTCTCATTCGAGATGAAGCTGCAAGAATGTTCGACGTCCATAACGCGACGATTTATCGCCTTGCCCATCGCGTCGCATAGGCACCAATCATGATCGTACGTTCCATGGTCGCCTCTCTGCTGCTGATGCAAGCGTCCTTTGCAGGAACAGAAGACCCACAGTCAAGCAGTTCCACTCTGATTGCTCCGTTCGAATTTCACGGTGCTTTCTGGATCAACTTGCATCATTTCCTGTACCAGCGGGCCCTCCAGAAAGCAAATCGCTCTCGCGGCCCCGCTCCTGTCGAACGTCAAACTCTGTCCGCAGAAAACGTTAAATCGCTCAGTTCCGCACCGTTGGACGGTGACCTGCAAACCCAGTTGGAAGCAGCCGCCACGGCCAACAGTACGCGGAGAAAAAAGGTCTCTATGCGCGGGTTGGTTGGAACCGCTATGAAAGTGCCCTGCAATTGTTTTGGGCTCCACATTTGAATGGAACCCTGTCCCTGAAAACGGCGGTTTCCAAAGTGATCTCAGCGCTGCCGGTCGCAGAGAATCACGATCACTGAATCGAGTAAGGAATATGTCTCAACACATCGGTATTGTTGCCTGCTCGGCGGAAGGCGCCGCTCTTTGCTATCGGACCATTTGCGTCGAAGGCACCCAGCTTCTCGGGCCGCACGATCATCCGGAGATCTCGCTGCACACGCACTCGCTCGCCGAGTACATGAAATGCATCGACCGTGGCGATTGGCAGGGAGTGGGGGAACTGATGCTCTCCTCCGCCCAGAAGCTCGCGAAGATCGGCGCTGATTTCCTAATCTGCCCCGACAACACGATTCACCAAGCGCTTCCCCACGTGGAAGGGCGATCCCCGCTGCGCTGGCTGCACATCGCCGAGGTTGTCGCCACTCACGCTGTCGAGCGTGGTTTCCAGCGCCTCGGTCTGACCGGAACTCGTTATCTCGTCGAGAGCGAGGTTTATCCAGAAAAGCTCAGGGCGCGCGGGCTCGAGTATGTGCGCCCGAATCCCGCCGAACGCGAAGCAATCCATCACATCATCATGGATGAGCTGGTTTACGGTGTTTTCAGGCCGGAAGCGGTCGCCTCCTTTCAGCAAGTCATTGCACGGTTAAAGGAGGAGGAAGGTTGCGACGCTGTCATACTCGGCTGCACCGAGATCCCGTTACTCATAAACGACTCCAATTCTCCACTACCGCCTCTCGATTCCACCCGCTTGCTGGCGCGGGCGGCACTGCGCCGGACGGTGCAGGGCGCAGCCGTGTCCGCAGGAAGCCATTCCTCTACCGCGCACATTCAATGATCAGCTTTCGGTACACCTCGCGGGCGTGTTCGTACGCCCTTTGCGCCTCGGGTAGTTCTGCTTTTGATATTTTGGCCGCCTTCTGCGTCCAGCACTGGTTCACGGCGGTTAGGCACCATTGCGCGCTGGCGCGAGACGTACGGATAGGCTTGCCGTCAACGATCACGAAGACAGGATTCGAATGCGATGAACCCAGGATGCGCACGGCCAGCCAACTGCTCTGGTCTATCGGCACGTCAAAGGCGATTTCACGCACATTGCCGTCGGCAACGATGTTCTTGTGCGAGACAGCCCTGCCATTCACGATCAGTTCCAGCGGCACCTCGCGAGTGTTCCCGATCCGGGCACGCTCGATATGCCAGTAGGGCTTTTCAAAGTAGGGGCGCTCGTTGAGCCCGCCGCTTGGTTTGGTGAAGAAAGTATTATCGCTGCCTCGTTCTGTAAGCGGTATTTGCGTGGACCAGTTCGGCGGATCATCTTCGTGGCGGACACGAACGCTGCTGGCCAATAACGGATCCAGATACGCTGCGGCCTTGACCGTCACGTGCGCTGTTCCGCCTACGGGGAGCTTTACCTCGCTATTATTCGTACCCACTTCGACAGTGTTTACGCTGAAGTCCATGAGATGGCTTCTACCATCGGATACATAACTTCGGCCTTTGCGCAACGCATCGATCCATGCCCTGTAGGTAAGTGGGCCGTCCACCTTGGTGTAGACACGGCCCTGGCCCACGCGATTATCCGTGATGCACGGAAAATCAGTCTCACCGGAGACTCGCGTTCGGAAGCCCACGTTGAGCGTGTGGTACCAAATGTTAAGCTCCCAGACGTAAGGCGTATCCACCGTCGAGATGAAATCCACTATGTCTGGATAAGTAACGTCTACAATGTATTCATTTGCGCCGATACCGTCGAAGCCCGGTATTTCATAGTTCGGCAGTTGGTCCGTCTTGACTTCAAGTCCAAAACCGGAATGTGCGAAACCCGCTACGGCATTCTGAGCCCTAGCCCACCGCAAAATGGGAAGGTCCCACGTGGGCCAGTCCTCAATGCGTTTCGTGCCCGTGTAATCCTGTTCCGTGAGTCCGAGCAGGACGAGATGCCCGGCATGGCTGGAAGGAAAGCCGGAAACTTCGAGGTCATAGTGCATCAGCTCGTCCTTTCTGGAATTCGGATCATCCTTACCGCTAAAGAATTGCTTCTGGTAGTAATAACAAGGACCCCATGTCAGAACGGATCCCACATTAAGCTTCTCGCCTCTCACCTGCCGGACCATGTGCTCCGGACGCACACCTTCCGAGGGATTCTGATAATGCGAGCACCCGGCAGCATGTACGTGGTGATCGCCTGAGTACCAGCCATATCTCGAAGGATCTATCCATCGCTGCATGTTGAACGAGATTTCGTCGGAACCTTGCTCGCCAATCGTTATCTTCTTAGTTTCAGGATGGTATTCCGGTCCCATCGAGGACGTAACGGCGTAACGGCCTTCGGGCAGCACAATGGTTTCTCCGTCAGCCCGGTAAACTTGCGGTTGGAAGAACAGATCCGGTGCAAGGCGTTTTGAGGGATTTGGGTAAAGGCGGTTCAAGCTATCACGCACCGTAAAGGCTGCTATAGCCGACGCGCCCTTTTCATCCCTTACATGCAGGATGAGCCGGTGAGATGGAAGTGAATTGAACAACACGACGATTTCATTACGGAAACCAATATCCTGCGTGCCCTGACCGACATCAAACCCGAGCTTCGCGGAATGCTGACCGCGCTCCTGGCTATAAACCTGCAGTATTCGGTACTCCAGGCGCAATCCCGAGAGTCGCTCGGATACGGGATTCTTGTCATAGAGGCTGATGTCCGCCCAGCGTTCCTTCACATCCGCAGATGTGAGCTTCATAGGCGGTTCGGCGCTAAAATCTGACGGGACATAAACCGGCCCGCTGTTGGGACTTTCAACTTTTAGCCTTGCAGTAACGCCGGCTCGGTTCAGCACCTTTACCAGAAAGACCCGCGTGCCCAGTTCCATCAGCTCCGGCTTGGCAGAACCGGGACGCACTTGCACACGGCTCTCGGGATTGATATCGACAATCGCTATCGTGTGCTTGTCGAGAACCTGCTCGATTCGAACAACTGCAGCCGCCTCATCCGAGGCTGCAATTGCGTTATTGATTTCTTGCTGCTCGGCAGAGCTGAGAGACTGTCCTAAATACTCCAACGCACTTTCAATCTGCCGTACTTGTAAGGCCAACGGCTGCAGCGGGATGGTGTTCGTAGCGGTAACTACGGGCGTCTGGTTTGACTCCCCACAAGCAACGAAAATCGGACCGAGGACGAAGGCCAGTAACTTGAGACCACCATTTGCACGGCAACTATGCGAACTCATGGAAGCACCCTCCCGGACTGAAACAGCCAATTTTTACCGGAAAATTTCAGCTTCGAGTATACATCCCCGCCTTAGGTCCTGGCGCTTCGGAATAGATCCCGATAAACGCGAGGAGTGCGACTGCGAAGAGCGCCAAAAGGCAAGGCAAGACAGCAGCCGCAGGAGGACGAATCGGAACCAGTCGAAGTTCATATAAGCAGCAATCCTTTCGTTTGTTGATACCTTGAATAGGTAGGTTTTGTTTTGTATGCCGCCCAAGTCTGATGGCTCATTGACGTGGCTGGGCAAGTATTTGTCGCTGGCGCTCACATTACCGGCTTCGGTGGTTGCAGGTTATATACTTGGCGCTGTTTTGGATCATTGGCTGCATTGGCCGATTCTGCGCGCTATTGGGATTTTGCTCGGTATGGCAGCGGGTCTAATGCAAATTCTTCGCGAGCTTTCCCGCGATGAGCGGCGGAGGGTGACGCGCCGATGATTTATGGTCAGCGGGCTATGTCGGTTCGTCAACTCTACCAATTAACGGTTGCTGTCGGCATTCTGGGAACAGTTGCTTTCTTTATTGCTTATAGCTTTCGTCCGGCTCTAGCTTTTTTGCTCGGAGCTGCCGTTTCGCTGGGCAACTTGTGGCTTTTCAGTTGGCTCGCGCGCGCCATTGAGCCGGGGGCCAGACAACAAAAGCCCTGGGAAGCAGGCGCTTTTGTTGGGCGCTACTTAATTCTGTTTACGTTTGGCTATGTTATAGTCAAGTCTTTGGGCGTCAGTCCTTTGCCCGTAGTTCTTGGCTTGTTTGCCAGCACTGCGGCAGTTTTGCTTTCCTCCATGCTCGAACTGGTTGGAAGCGCTCTCCGATCACGACGCACCTAAAGGAATGACACACGAACTCTGGATTACTGGCCTCTTTAACCGCCTGCTTGCTGGGCCAGCAAACGCGTTCCTGAATGCTGTTCAATACCCCGCGCAAGATCCCGCTAACCCCTGGACCGATTGGCTGGTGTGCGAGATCGTTGTGATTCTGTTGACTGTGCTGCTGTTTGCTTTTCTGCGCAGCCGTTTATCTGTGGACCGTCCCGGCAAGCTCCAGCACATCTTCGAACTGATTTTTGAGTTCGTGCGCTCCTCGGCGGAAGAAGTGGTGGGCCATGATGGTCCGCGTTATGTAGCATTCTTCGGCACGATTTTTATCTTTATTTTGTTCATGAACCTGATCGGCTTGATCCCCGGTTTTGAATCACCGACCATGTATCCGATGGTGCCGCTTGGGTTGGCGGTTGTCACGTTTCTCTTTTATCACGGTACGGGACTGCGGGCGAACGGAGGCGGTTACCTGAAGCAATTTATAGGTCCCATGCTGCTGTTGGCTCCCTTGATGCTGCCGATTGAAATCATCAGCCACTTCGCCCGGCCGCTCTCCCTCACCGTTCGTCTTTATGCCAACATGTTTGCGGGTGAACAGGTTTATCTGACATTCATCACGCTAACGAAGGTTATTATTCCCGTTATCTTTATCGGCCTGCACATGTTTGTGGCATTTTTGCAGGCGTATATTTTTATGTTGCTCGCGATGGTCTATGTGGGTGGGGCTGTTTCGCACGAGCACTAACCGGATTTTTCGAACGCTTCCAGTGTGAGCGCCCGGCGTCCCAACGCACGGTGTCGAACCACCTCCTGGCGGCAACTTACATAGGAGAAACATGAAGAGTAAACTTGTATTTCTTGTCATGACCATTATGGCCTTGGCAAGCCCGATTCTTGCGCAGGATCAAGGAGGCGCTGCCAATAGTGGCAATAATACCCGTTTGGCGGCCGCTTACATTGCGATGGGTATCGCTTCGGGTCTTTGCGGGCTCGGCCAGGGACGCGCAACGGCTTCCGCGGCAGAAGCGATGGCTCGTAATCCAGGAGCGATTGCGGCCATTCGTGTTGCCTTAATTCTTGGCCTCGTGCTCATTGAATCATTGGCGCTTTACACATTGGTTATTACATTTATCGCAAGGTAAACCAGTTACAGTGAAGAACAGGGCCTGCGTCGGCGCTTCGGTGTGCCCGCAGGCCCTTTCTATTTGTAAAACATGAAACTACAAGGTATCTTCCCCGCCCTCACCAGTTCGTTCGACCACTCAGGCAATCTGTACAAAGTTAAAGTTTTTCATAACGTTCAGAAGCTGAATGAGATCGCACTGAGCGGCTATCTCGTTTGCGGATCGACAGCCGAGACCCCGCTGATGAGCATTGACGAACGCATTCAGCTAATGGAGTGGGTCCGGGAAGCGAGCGCGGAAGGCAAAACACTGATCGGGGGAGTCGGCGCGGAAAGCGTGCGCGAAACAGTACGGGTTGCCAATCGCGCCGCTGAAATCGGCTTTGGCGCGGCGCTGACTCTGACGCCGTTTTATTATCGCCAGCAAATGCACCGGCCCGACACGCAAGCGCTGTACTTCCGGGCCGTTGCCGATAGCGCAAAGATTCCGGTCATGATTTACAACATTCCGCAAGTGACCGGCTACGCGCTACCGCCAGAAACGATTGCGGAGCTGTCGCATCATCCCAACATTATTGGAATGAAGGACAGTTCCGGAAATTTGGAAAAATTGAAGGAGACTTTGCCGCTGGTGAAGCCAGGATTTCAAATTCTGTCGGGGTCGGGCGGCAACTTTCAGGAAGCATTACAAATGGGCGCGAACGGCGCTATTCTTGCGATTGCCAATGCCCTGCCCTATGCTTGCGTCACGATCTGGGAAGCCTTTCGCACCCGTCAATTCGAAGCCGCCCAAGACTGGCAGGCCCGTATTCTTCCAGCGGCGAAGATCATAGCGGGCAAGTACGGCATCCCAGGCCTAAAGTACGCCATGGATCTGATTGGTTATTACGGAGGTCCTCCACGGCTGCCGTTCATCCCTCCATCAGCCGAGGCCAAACAGGAGATTGAAGAAGCTTTTGAAGGTTTGCGGAGCTAATTTCGCAAATGGTACTTCTCCATTCGGTAGATCAGAGTTCGGCGGCTGATGTTTAAATACCGCGCAGCTTGGGTTTGGTTGCCGCTGAACTTTTCAAGCGCTTTCATCAGCAGCTCACGCTCAATATCTTCCAAGCCGAGTCCCTTCTCCGGCAAGGAGAAGAGAGAGCCGTGATGCCCATTCAGTTCCGCCCGCAAGTTTTGCACCTCGTCCAGCAAAGTCTGGCGCTCCATGGCGCGATGAACAACCAGCGCCAGGGTTCCATAGTCGATGGGCTTGGTGACGTAATCGTACGCTCCAATCTTCAGAATTTCGAGAGCGCTTTCGACGTGAGGCAAAGCAGTTGTAATAACGACGGTAGTTTTGAGTCGCTGATCGCGGGATCTGCGCAGAAGCTCGATGCCATCCATGCCTGGCATTTGGAGATCGGTAATCACCAGCTTTGGCTGAAATTCGTCAATGGAGACCAGTGCCGCCCTGCTGGCGGTGGCAATGTCAACCTGATAGCCCGCAGCTTCCAGATGAGCTTTCATGGCATTGCCCAAGGCATCATCATTGTCGATAATAAGAACTGTATTCCGGCTGATTGCAACCGATGATGTCCCCGGGAGCTGCATGTACACGTTTAGGTGTTAGGCAATTTGATTGCCTACATAGATTTCTCTGTACCTTTTTAGAGATTTCAGCAATAGCTCTGCCCTAAATGGGACAATTCTGCTTTAAAATTGCCGCAAAAGAGGCATCATCTGGGCGCGGTTGACCTGTTATCAAAGGCTTGGATGCGGAACTTGAATTGCCTATTTCCCTTATTGAACGCACACACTACCGTTCTACTTGTGCTTGTCATGGCAACGCAAGCAACGGCCCAGCAATTATCAACGGCGGCACCGCCGCAATTAAACAACGAACAGACTCTTACGCTTGATGCCGCTCTGCAATTGGCCGAACAACATAATCCGCTGTTGAGAGGCGCTCTTTCGCAGATTACCGGCGCTGAGTCCGGAATCACGGCGGCACGGGCGTACCCTAATCCATACTTTTACTTCCTGGCCGGATATCAACACGCACGGCCCATTCCGACTCCCGGCGTGCCCGGTTTGCTCCAACATTACGGAGTTTCTCAGCCCATTGAACTTCCATCGGTACGCCGCACTCGCATTGCTGCCGCGGAATACGCCCGGGAAAGCGGCAAATTTGGCTTAGCGGGAGTGCAGCTTTATGTTCGCGCCACCGTGAAACGGGCGTTTTATGACGTGCTGCGGCGCAGAGAAGAGATTGAGCATACTCAAGAAAATTTGAAACTGCTGCAAGACCTTCGCAGACGCACTTATGTGCAAGTCAACGTGGGTGAGGCGGCACGCCTGGAATTGACCCGCGCGGAAGCGGAAATTGCCACGGCACAGAATGTGGTAAAGGGAGCGCAGCTTCAATACATTAGTGCCCTTTCCGCATTGCGAGCGGCGATCAGCGCGCCCTTAAGCCAAGGCATTACTCCGGAAGGCGATCTCGACGCATCAGTGACGCTGCCCCCCCTCGACCAGCTTCGCGATAGCTTGCTGACGAATCATCCGGTTCTGGCCCAGGCAAACGCGGAGCTTTCACGCGCCAGGGCAGTGCTTGCTAACGAACGCGCTTTACGCGCGCCGCAGCCGCAATTTGACGCTGAATACGAGGAACAGCCCGATTTGGGGTTTTTCCGTGTGGGCGTGTCGATTCCGCTTCCGATTTGGGACAGAAGAAAAGGACAGATTGGGCAGGCGAAAGCAGCTGTGACTACCGCTGAAGCAACGCTGAATCAACGCCAGCTTGAGTTAGTATCAGAGTTGGAGCGAGCTTACGCGCAGTATCAGATCGCGGAGCAGCAGGTAAACTCCTTCCAGGCAGGCGCGTTGAGGCAGGCAAACGCAGCGCTGGAGGCATCGCAAGCAGCATACAGACTGGGCGCACGGGGAATTATCGAGGTGCTTGACGCGCAGCGCGTGTTGCAAACTGTTCGAGGAGAACTTCTTGATGCCCGATTCGAGCGTCAGACAGCCATCGTTGACTTAGAAGGTTTGGGAGTGCTCAAACCAGGGAACACACCGTAATGACAGATTCTAGTAGTATTCCGTTGCGCCTTCCGCTACTCACGGGTTTAAGCCTGGTGTTGTTGCTCGCGGGTTGCAGCCACAAAGAAACGAAGGTCGAAGCAAAGCCTGAAGGAGGGAAAAGCAATCCTTTAGAGGTCAAGGTTTCACCAAGCCTTTTGAGCCAGATCAAAGTTGGTGAGCCGAGTTGGTCTACGGTAGCGGATAGCTTGCACGTTGCTGGGCGAGTAGAAGCAGATGGAACGCGGCTGGCCCGAATTGGCTCGCCCGTGAAGGGCCGGATCACGGATTTGCCTGTCATTGAAGGACAGCGGGTAAAAAGGGGAGAAGTGATGGCAACTCTCTACAGCACTGATCTTTCTGACGCGCAATTTGCGTTTATCAAGGCGGTTTCCCAACAGCAGCTTTCACAGCGGGCCGCCGAGCGCGGCAAACAATTGGTGGATGCCGACGTAATCGGGTCCGCCGAGTTGCAGAGGCGGCAAGCGGAAGTTCTACAAGCGAACGCGGAGGTTTCGGCGCTGCGTCAGCAATTGGCGGCGCTGGGGATGTCCGATCCGGCGATTCGTGAATTAGAGACAACCCGCAAGCTGAACTCGACCTACCAGATACTAGCCACCATTTCCGGCACTGTGCTGGAGCGCAGCGTGACGCTTGGGCAGATTGTGCAGCCCGCCGAAGTCGCCTTTCTGATTACTGATTTATCGCACGTGTGGCTTGTAGCCGATATACCGGAGCAAAACTCTGGTGATGTCACGGTTGGCAAGGACGTCGAAGCCGAAATCCCGGCGTATCCGGGAGAAAAGATCCAGGGGCGCCTGTCATTCGTCAGCGCCACTGTGAATCCGGAGACGCGGACGGTACGGGTGCGCATGAACCTGCCGAACCCGCAAGGACGATATAAGCCGGCCATGCTGGCAAACGTGGTACTGGAAGACCGGGCACAGCGGGAGAAAGTGTTGCCAAGTACCGCCATTGTGCGCGAAAACAATCAGGACTACCTTTTTGTGCAAACAGCGCCTGATAAATTTCTTCTCCGCCAAGTCACTTTAGGCGGCGAGTATGGGGAAAGGCGGGCGCTCCTGAGCGGCATCAATCCGGGTGAGAAGATTGTCTTAGACGGCGCGTTTCACTTGAACAATGAACGCAAACGAGCTGCCATTGAGGGAGGCTCTTAATCTATGCTTCGTGCCATTGTTGGAGGCGCTCTCAAGCAGCGGCTTGTTATCGTAGTTATCGCTCTTTGCTTGATTGGATTCGGCGTTAATGCCGCCAGGCATCTTTCGGTGGATGCTTTTCCGGACGTCACAAACGTGCAGGTGCAAGTAGCCACGGAAGCGCCGGGAAGATCGCCCGAAGAGGTGGAGCGATTCGTCACGGTTCCTGTCGAGATTGCCATGACCGGGCTTCCAGGTATGACGGAAATGCGGTCGCTTAATAAGCCCGGACTCTCTCTGATCACGCTGGTTTTTGAGGATAACCGCGACGTTTACCTGGAGCGGCAGCTCGTGATGGAGCGCTTGTCTGAAGTGCGCGACAAGCTTCCGGAAGGCATTACTCCCGTGCTTGGACCGGTATCAAGCGCTTTGGGCGAGGTATACCAATATACGCTTGACGGGCCCAACGACGACCACCGGCCCTTAACCAAACAGCAGTTGGTCGAGCGCAGAACTCTTCAGGACTGGGTTGTTCGCCCGCTTCTGCGCACCACGCCGGGAGTGGCCGAGATTAACTCGACCGGCGGCTATGTCAAGCAGTATCAAACGCTGGTTGACCCGGTAAAGCTCCGGCATTTCGGACTCACGATGAAAGATGTTTTTGCTGCGCTCGCCCGGAATAATGCGAATGCTGGCGGCGGCATTCTTCCTCAACATGCGGAGCAATACCTGATTCGCGGCGTTGGTCTAGTTCGCGATCTCAACGACATTCGTTCAATTGTGCTCAAGGAGGCCAATGGAACACCGGTTTACATCCGTGATGTTGCCGAAGTTCGTTTTGGGGAAGAAGTCCGTGTTGGCGCCATGATCAAGGGCGGCTATAGCGAGGCAGTCGGCGGAATCGTAATGATGATCGCGGGCGGAAACGCCAAAGAAATAGTGGGCAATGTTAAGAAGCGGGTCAATGCAATCAATAAAAACGGCACCCTTCCAGACGGGCTGCAAATTGTTCCTTACTATGACCGTTCGGAGCTTGTGGATGCGGCGCTGCATACGGTAACCGAGGTGCTGGGAGAGGGCATCGTTCTGGTCGTTGTCATTCTCTTCTTATTCCTGGGCGATCTGCGTTCCAGCGTAATTGTGATCGGCACACTGGTACTGACGCCATTGTTGACGTTTATGGTGATGAACCACTACGGGTTGTCAGCGAACCTGATGTCACTGGGCGGTCTTGCGATTGCGATTGGGCTGATGGTGGACGGTTCGGTTGTGGTCGTCGAAAACGTATTCGCCAAACTAGGCCATAGCCAGGGCAGAAGCAAACTGCAAATCGTTCTGGATGCCGTGGGTGAAGTCGGCACGCCGGTTGTTTTTGGCGTTGGCATCATCATTTTGGTCTTTTTACCGTTGATGACGCTGGAAGGTATGGAAGGCAAGATGTTTGCGCCGCTTGCTTATACGATTGCGATTGCCCTGGGCATCTCTTTATTGTTGTCGCTCACCTTGTCGCCGGTGCTGGCGATGTATTTATTAAAGGGCGGAGCCGAGCATGACACCTGGCTGGTACGAATGCTGAAAAGACCTTATTTGGGCCTCTTGCAATTGGCGCTTAACAATGGCAAGAAAACTGTCGCGATTGCTGTGGCCGCTTTTATTGGCGCGATCGCGTTGTTTCCTTTTCTTGGCACTTCTTTCATTCCCGAAATGAACGAAGGATCAATCTCGCCTAATGTTGATCGGGTTCCTAATATCTCGCTGGATGAATCCATCAAGATGGAGATGAAAATAGTCAAAATCATCAGAGAATCCCCGGATGTAAAAAAGGTGGTTTCGCGATTGGGCCGCGGCGAATCGCCCGCTGATCCGGCTGGTCCCAACGAGACGGATGTGATCGCAACTCTTGTTCCTATCGAAGAAAGAAAAGATGGTTGGACGCAGGAACAGATTGCCCGCGAGATTCGCAAGCGGCTTTCGGTAATCCCCGGCGTGAATTTGATGATGGCGCAACCCATTTCAGATCGTGTTGATGAAATGGTGACCGGGGTGCGAGCTGATGTGGCGGTCAAGCTGTTTGGCGATGATCTGGATGTACTGATTGAAAAAGCCAATCAAATTGCCTCCGTTGCCCATACAGTGCCGGGCTTCCGTGACTCAAAAGTGGATCGCGTGGGCGGCCAGCAATACCTGAATATCAAAATCGATCGAAATGCCATTGCCCGCTATGGCATTAATGCCGCCGATGTGAACGACTTGATCGAGATGGCGATGGCTGGCAAATCCGCCACGGAAGTCTATGAAGGTGAGCGGAGGTTTCAAGCGGTCGTTCGGCTTCCTCAAATGTTGCGTGACAGTGTGGACGATATTCGGAGTATTATGTTTACCGCGCCCGGTGGAGCAAAGGTGCCGCTGGAAGATCTTGCCAAGATCCAGGTAGAAGAAGGACCAGCCCAGATCAACCGCGACATGGGCAAGCGACGCATCGTGGTGGGCGTTAATGTGCAGGATCGCGATTTGGGAGGTTTCGTCACGGATCTTCAGGGGAGAGTAGCTAAGGAGGTTCCTTTGCCCTCCGGTTATTACCTGGAATGGGGTGGCCAATTCCAGAATATGACGCGCGCGTTGCGCCACTTATCTATTATTGTTCCGATTACGATTGGCGCGATTTTCTTTCTGCTCTTTCTTTTATTCAACTCGCTGCGCTTTGCTGCGCTGATTATTACTGTTCTGCCTTTTGCGTCGATCGGCGGAGTGGTTGGTTTATACCTAAGTGGTGAATACGTATCAGTTCCCGCTTCTGTCGGCTTTATCGCACTATGGGGAATTGCGGTTCTCAATGGCGTGGTGTTGGTTTCCTATATTCGAAGTCTTCGCCAGGATGGGATGGAGCAGCGGGAAGCAATTGTGACAGGGGCAAAGCTTCGTTTCCGTCCGGTCATGATGACGGCGACGGTAGCCGCGCTCGGTCTGGTGCCGTTCTTGTTTGCCAAGGGACCAGGGTCAGAGATCCAAAGGCCGCTAGCAATTGTCGTGATTGGCGGCTTGATTACTTCGACCTTACTGACACTGGTGGTTGTGCCCACCCTGTATGGCTGGTTTGAGGGGAAACAGGCCGACACGCAGGAAGCGGAACAGCAGCAGGAGGAGGAGGAGGAGGAGAGGGAAACAGTAGCAATTGCGTAGGTGAGCTAAGGTGAGTTCATGCTCAAACAAAAGCTCACCTGTGTGTTTGTTACGCTGCTGAGCACCGCAACAGCGCAGGCCGCTGCCACGGTTCCGACTCCCCAAAGCCATTTCGGACATCCTATCGGAGTTGATCGTGTTCTTTTGGATTGGGACCAGGTCGTCTCCTACTTCTACAAACTTGAAAAGGCAAGCCCGGCTATCCGGGTAAAAGAGCTTGGTAAGACGGCGGAAGGCCGGCCGTTTATTGAAGCGGTCTTTAGCGCTCCGGCAACAATCAAGCAGCTCGATAAATACATTGATATCCAGCGGCGGCTGGCTGATCCGCGCATCACATCACCAGAACAGGCGGAGCCGTTGTTTATCCAAGGCAAGAACGTCATTCTGATGACCTGCTCGATTCATGCTACGGAAGTAGCTTCGACACACAGCGCGGTCGAGTTTGCCTACAAGATGCTGACGAACAAGTCACCACGATTCGAAAAGATTCGCGAGAATACGATTCTGATTTTGGTTCCTTCATTGAATCCGGATGGCGTGGATATCGTTACCCGTTGGTATCGCAAGACTCTGAATACGCCTTACGAGGGCACCCAACCGCCGCAACTGTATCACCGCTACACGGGGCATGATAACAACCGCGATTGGTACATCTTTTCTCAACCGGAAACCCGCAATACCATCGGCGGAATACAGAACGTTTGGCATCCCGAAATTGTGTACGACGTTCACCAGCAGGGCGCGAACGCATCACGGATTTTTATTCCGCCTTGGCTTGATCCGATTGAGCCGAACGTTGACGCTATTTTGGCTCAGGAAATGAACATGATCGGCACCTCCATGGCAACGGACTTAACCGCAGCCGGCAAGGCGGGCGTTGCGATCCATGCAGCTTATGACTTTTGGAGTCCCTCGCGGCATTATCAGTCGTTTCATGGAGGTCTGCGCATTTTAACTGAATCGGCAAGCGCGAAACTGGCAACTCCCGTCACGATGAAGTTCGATGAGCTTGATACGCATCCGTTAGGCTACAACGCGCAAGAACGGAGTTGGAACTATCTGGAACCGTGGAAGGGCGGCACCTGGCATTTGCGCGACATTATCGATTATCAGCAAATTGCATTCGAATCATGCCTTTATAACGCAGCCATACATCGGGAAGAGATGCTGCGAAATTTCTATAAGGTGGGCCAGCGCGCAGTAGCGTGCAAAACGCCGTATGCGTTTATCGTACCGGCGCAGCAGCGCGATCCCGGCGCTACCCGGCGGATGCTGGAAACGCTGGCGTACGGGATGGTTGAGATTGGGAAAGCGCCGAATGGAGACCACGTCATTTCCATGCAGCAGCCGTATAGCAGTTGGGCGAAGGCGTTGCTGGAACGGCAGAGTTATCCAGATGAGCGACTGTACCCTGGCGGCCCACCGAAACGGCCTTATGACACCACGGCGGAGACTTTGCCTTTGCTGTTTGGCGTGGCGGTGAAGACGGTGAATAACCCGGTTGATGAGCCATTGACGAAAGAAAGTTTTCCGTTTGATGCGCCGGGATCGGTTGCGTATAGGGCTGCGGATACCGACACCTGGCATACCGTAACCGGGCTTTGGACAGCGGGCAAGCCGGTTTGGCGTAACGAGCAAACAGGTGATTTTTCAAGCACGAATCAGGGTTCGGGATGGAAGAAAGTTGCGGCACCGCGCATCGCTCTTTACAAAAGCTGGATGGCGGCGATGGACGAGGGCTGGACACGATGGCTGCTGGAGAAATTTGGATTTTCATATCAGAACGTCACTAACAAAGACTTGCAAGCGGGTGATTTGAAGAGCAAATACGATGTGATTATTTTTCCGGACCAAACTCCGCGCAGCATCATGAGTGGATATGCGAAGGGTGCAATGCCGGAGGAGTATACGGGCGGTATTGGCGATAGCGGTGTGGCGGCGGTGAAGCAGTTTGCGAATGTGGGGGGAACGGTTTTGTGCCTCAATCACGCGAGCAGTTTTTGCATCAGCAGCTTGGGAACGCAGGCGAAAGAGACAGAGAAGACGGGATTTTATTCGCCTGGTTCGTTGTTGAATGCCAAACTCGATTTATCGAGCCCGTTGACCTGCGGATTGCCGGAACAAATTGCGATTTGGAGTGAACAGAGTCCGGCGTTTACGAGTGAGCAGGCGAGCGTGGCGAGTTATCCGGCAAACGAGATTTTGGCTTCAGGTTGGCTGTTGGGCGCGAATTTAATTGCGAATAAGAGTGCGGTTGTGGATGCGAAAGTGGGGGAGGGACATGTTGTTTTATTTGGGATGCGGCCCCAATACCGAGCACAGAGTTACCAGGCATTTAAGCTGTTTTTTAATGCTCTGATAGCCTACCGATGAACAATTTTTCCTATTTATAAATTCATAAAAAAGATAGAGAAAAAGTACTTGGTCGGCAGACTAAGTTAAGTATATTTTGCTTCCGCGTTAGTCACAGATTTGTAACCTAAATTTCGACTGTTTGGAATCAGGTACTTACAATGTAAGTACCTGCTCAAACCATTTCCTGCCTACGTAAAAAGTACGCAGGAGGTTCGCACATGGAGCGGCCTGAACAGAAACCAACAACCAAATTAAAAGACGCGAAGAAAGCAACAAGGAGAGGTAAGCAGCAAGAAAAGGCTGCCCCGGCGTCGAAAACTAAAGGCACAAGGTATAAGTGCCATCCGAAGAAAGCGGATGCAGACGGTATCGATCTAAATACTATTGACCCCAATAGTCCTGAGGCAGACGCCCAGGTATTGAGGTCGTTACTCGAGATGGCTACGTCGGGCAAGAACACGACGGCCACAATCTTCTGGGCTAAGGCCCGATGCGGGATGAACGAGAAAGGCCGCGGGAAAGAACGGCAAGTCAGCCAGGCACCCACGATTGTGATTAGGACAGAAGAAGGCAAAAAAGCTTGACGATTGACGTTTCTTTACGACCGGCGCAGATGGAAGTGCTGACCAGCAACAAGAGATTTCGCGTACTGGTGGCGGGCAGGCGTTTTGGCAAGACTCATCTGGCATTAGTGGAACTGCTGCGGGCGGCCTGCGGACCGGACCGGAAAGTTTGGTATATCGCCCCCAGTTACAAACAGGCGAAACGGATTGCATGGGACCGGCTGAAGAAGCTGACACAACCGTTTTGGGCATCGCCGCCGAGTGAAACAGAGTTGAGCATCCGGCTCCAGGGGGGTGGCGTGATTGCGCTGCGGGGAGCCGACCAGTATGACTCGTTGCGAGGCGATGGTTTGGACTTTGTCGTGTTGGATGAGTATGCTTCGATGCATCCTCAATGCTGGACGGAAGTGATCCGTCCAGCATTGGCGGACCGTCAGGGCGGCGCGTTGTTCATTGGGACACCGCAGGGTTTCAATCACTTCTACGAGAGATTTGAACATGCGCAGAAAGATCCGGAGTGGGCGGCGTTTCAGTTCAGCACGGAAGAGGGCGGGAATGTTTCCGCCACGGAACTGGCAAGCGCGTCCCGGGAACTAGACGAGCGCTGTTTCCGGCAGGAGTTTCAGGCGAGATTTGAAAGCATCGGGAAGGGTCAGGCTTACTACGCGTTTCAGCGGGCGGGAAATGTTGTGCCGTGCCGCTATAAGCCGGGAAGCGCCTTGATCTGGTCGATGGATTTCAACGTTGACCCGATGTGTTCGGTGATCGCACAGCGCGACGGAGATAGTGTTTACGTGCTGGACGAAATTATTCTGCCGGATGCGAATACTCCGGCGGCGTGCGAGGCTTTTTATCAGAGGACACGTCCGATGTGGGAACAGGGGCTTGTGACGGTGCAGGTATATGGCGACGCGAGCGGGAACCAGCGGAATACGACGGGAGCGCGAACGGACTGGAGTATTATCCGGGATTTTTTTGCGAGTAAGCGAGGGGAATTTGAGGCCACGTTCCGGGTCGCTTCGTCGAATCCGGCAGTGAAGGATCGGATCAATTGCGTGAATGGCAGATTGCGGAATGCGGCGGGGGAGCATCAATTGTTTGTTGACCCCCGGTGCAAGGAACTGATTCGGGATTTTGAGCAGGTTTGCTGGAAGAGTGATGCAAACGGCAATGCCACGGGCGAGTTGGACAAAAGCGACCAGAAACGCACGCATGTAAGCGATGCATTTGGGTATTATGTGGTGCAGGCGTTTCCGATGCAGTCAAAAGCAGGCGAGCGGCGGGAACGGTTGTGGTGAGGAAATAGAATACGGATACGACGGGTCAGCGGATTACTGCGCTGACCCGTTTTTTTGCGTTTAGGCAGGATTTTTCGTGCCGCGCTGCGAAGCGAGCATCTGTTCGCGCAAGAGTTGATTAATGCGCGTCTGATAACCCTCGCCCTGGCTCTTGAGCCAGTCGAGCACATCGCGGTCGATGCGCACGCTGATTTGCGTTTTCATAGCGCGATAGACTTCATGGAATGGACGCGCGGTAGCCCAGGCTTCGGGCGGCAGCGGGCGCGCATCGGGATCAGTGAGATCGACGTCCGCGTCGGTCATACTATCAAGTTTCTTGAGTAAGCGGCTGCGCTCCTCAGCGCTGAGCGTCGTATTCCTTTTGTTCATAGTTGACTGCCTTTCGAATCGAAATGATCCAGAGGAGTTCTTCCCCATTGATAATGCGATACACATGGGCAATCATCAGAAGCCGACCTTCGAAAGCGGCAATCGTTTAATAACGCATCTCGCCGTCGTCATCCATGTAGTCCTCTTTTGTCAGCGCAAGCGGATCATCAAGCGCTTCGATGGCAACCGCAAACGGAATGCCGTGACGACGTACATTGATCTCGTTTTTCTCGTTTGTCCAAGCGCATTGCACCTATTCACTATTGTATATGCAAAATTGAATCACAGCTTTCTATCATTTAGACCAAATACTTCTGCGACCGTCAATCCAGCTATAGTTGCGCTGTGCTGGCACAGATCGCTTCGTAATTTGCATTAAGCGCCGGACTAAGTAGCAGCAGCGCAGCGATACGGCGGGCGATTTCGGTAAAGAGCCGCGCTTCGTCAACCCGCAATGGACGTTGAAGAACATCGTCCTCGCGATAGCTCAACCATTTTTTGAGAACTTGGTAGCCTCCGATGGTGTAATCCCAAACACACTCAGGAATATTGCGCCAGTACGCTACGTTGTTCAGGTAAACATCAACCGTACGTTCACCGAGTAATGGGAGCGCTTCGGGTGAGGATTCGAAAGCTTGAAGTTCCGCCGGGGAATATTCGCGAATGATGGTCTTGCCCTTAGCAGGCATCACGGCTCCGCCTTTGCCGTAATGACCCCAGTCGGCAGTTATGTTGAGGTCGCTATCTGGGTTTAGCTGTCCGCCTTCAATGGTTGAAGAAATTATTCCTATTACCCGGAGTTCTGGTCGAATTGCGTTGCTGGTTACGCCATTGACGGGAGAATCAGGGTCGAGCAGATCGGCGACTTGGCGACCCAGTTCGGCTGAAGCTGAGAGCAGTTCGGCAATTGTGGGTAACGGGATGCGCGGCCAGTCTTGGCGAAGTGCATCGTTGTTCTCTTGACGGTAAGCAGGTGTATTTAAAATCGCCGTAGTATGAAAG
>JBJMGL010000026.1:0-5044 GCA_045807985.1 Bryobacteraceae bacterium | reverse complement strand
TTCCGGTAGTTAGCCAAAGGAGAGGCGAGAGAGTAAGATGACCCCAAAACTGGGGCGCTAGTGAGCGATAGACAAAGACGGCGATCATTACGCCAAAGGTCATAGTGACCGTAGCTAGAATGACAGTGACAGTCACGAGAGACAAGGAGGTCATCTCGCGCTCGCGAATCACTCCGTCTTTGCCTAGTTGCGCTTCAGCAGGCATAAAGCTGCATTCCTATACAAAGGGTAATAAATCTCTACCGAGCCTATGCTGTAATCGAGAGGGTATGCGCATGCTTCCTTTTACTCTTTCTTGCGTATTTGCGTTGTTTTTGAGCGCCACGACGATCTTCGCCGAAGGGGGAAAGCAGACACAAGCATCATCAGACACCCGGCTTGGTGGTGGATTCCGGAAGGCGGAAAAAAACGGTTGGATCTTCATTCACCTGGAGGGAAAACCTTCAGCCATTGGTTTCCAACACGGCTATTTGCTCAAGGAAGAGATCGAGGATTCAAAGCGAGCCATTGAGTTAAGCACAACGCACGGCGTTCAGCACTCATGGAGTGAGCTACGCAGTGTCGCTCAGAAATTATTTGTTCCAAAATTAACAGACGAATATCGTGAAGAGCTGCAGGGCATTGTTGACGGATTGAAAGCTCGTGGGTCTAAGGTCGATCTGCTCGATTTAGTAGCAATGAATGCCTACATGGAATTTTCTTACTACTACGATGCCGCCCGCCGGCTCGAAGCCAAAGGCGTAGCCACCAGCCATGCGCCGGAACACTGCAGCGCATTTGTCGCCACAGGCAGCTATACAAAAGACGGCCGGATCGTCATCGGCCATAACAACTGGACTGACTACCTGACCGGCACACGCTGGAATATGATCTTCGACATTGCTCCCGCAAAGGGTCACCGATTCATTATGGACGGCATGCCGGGCCTGATCCATAGCGGCGATGACTTCGGCATCAATGATAGCGGCATGTTGATCACGGAAACAACCATCGCTAACTTTTTTGGTTTTGATCAAAACGGCACTCCTGAATTCGTGCGCGCCCGTAAAGCCATGCAATACTCCGAATCAATTAATGACTTTGCGCGCATCATGAAGGACGGCAGCAACGGAGGATACGCAAACACGTGGCTGGTGGCGGATCGCAAAACGAACGAGATCGGGCGACTGGAATTAGGTTTGAAATATGTGACGCTTGACCGCACCAAAGACGGCTATTTTGTCGGTTCCAATTTCCCCATCAATCCTAAGCTGACCGCCGAGGAAACCGAGTTTCCCGCGAATGACCCCAATACGCCAAACCAAGTGCGTCATCGACGATGGGACCAGTTGATGACCGAAAACAAGGGAAACATCGACGTCGAAATAGGAAAAAAATTTGAGACCGATCATTATGATGTCCTTACGAAGGAGATCGATCCAAATGAGCGAACCATCTGCGGCCACATCGACAAATCGAGCCGGGGTTTAAAAGGCTGGCAGGACCCTTACGGACCGGCTGGAGTAGCCGAAGCGAAGGTCACGGATAGCGCCATGGCCGAAAGATTGTCCTTTGCCGCCGGAATGGGGCATCCTTGTGGAGTGGAGTTCCATGCCGCGGAGTTCTTCAAGAAACACAAAGAGTTTCTATGGCAAAAGAGTCTGCTGCAAGATGTAAAAGCTCACCCTTGGACAGTGGTCGAAGCGGCAGTTCCGGTTCAAAATAGCGCTACCGAGCATTAAGATGCGCTGCTCGCCCGCGAAGGCGGCAGTTTACAAAGCAGGAGCAAAGTTGCAATGAGTCCAACGAGGGCAAGCGTAGACATGCTGTATTGCAGCTGCGCTGCTGGATGAAAAAGCCATCCATAGACAATAGCTTGTACGCTCCCTTGCAAAACCGCCATGACGATGGCGAGCCATTTCGAAACCGCCCATAATGCCAGAACACATCCTGCGTACGCCAGCAGCACTGTTACATAAGTGCCTTGGTGGATGATTGTTGTTTGAGGACCAAACATCAAGAGGCACCAAAGTGCGTCGCTGATAAACACATAAGCCAATAGCAGTATGGCGGAATGCCATTCGCAGGAACGGTAACGTTTACGAATCCCAGCCAGCAGGGCCAGCAAACCAGCCATCAAAAAGCCTAGATTAGGCATAAGAAAGAAGAACCATTGAGCATGAAGAACATGCGCTATCTCTTTCCGGGTGTCGCTTCCGTTAGGGCCCCCCAAGGACGACACCAGCTTTAGAATTGTTTGCCAGTAATCTATAGCATGGCCGAAAGCCGTTTTAAAATTTTCCCATTTGTTTGATATCACTTGTCCGGCAGTAAGCGCACGGTATGCGGAAATTAAGGTTTCTTTGAAAGGGCGCGGATCTGGCTCACTGACTCCTGCAATGTGCATTTTTAAGAGACGGTTGCCGGGCGGATCGTAAAAATTTTGATAAGCGATCCATGGCAAGTACAAAATGAGTGCGGTTGAGCCAATAGTAAACAAATTCCTCAACGAAATGCGATGCCGGAATAGCAACATTGTCAGCGGTAGGCCAAGGACAGCAAACATACTGCCGCCGTGTGAAAGCATTCCCCATGCCAGCAAACAGCCGGCAGCAACCGAAAGCAGTTTCGGATGTCGAGTGGAGGAGAGCACACCGGTCAACATGGCGATCAGACCCAAAAGGTACCCGGCGGCCAGGAGCTTGGGCCAAACATAAAATGTGTTGAGAAACACAAATTCTGATAGTAAACAGGCAAGAAGCACGCATCTGATGGCGCTATTTTCTATGCCGCGAGCAAAGAGCAGCAGCCACAGCGCGAATATCCAGAAGCTTTGCAGAACAGCCGAGAGAATCGCGTAGGCAAGCGGTCTCGGCACGAGCAAGAACGGCGTTTGTGAAAGCGCAATAGCTGTTTGTAGCGGCGGCCGATCACTTGAGTTGTAGTTCGACATGATTGGCCGGGGGATCTGGCGTTTTCCGCTAATCATGCTCTCCAGGAAAACAAACGGAATCGCATTATCACCGGGTAGGGTATGAGAAAAACGGGTAGTCGGGATCGTGAGAGGATCTTGCAGCCCGCCATGAGCAAAGCCCGCCGATAGAACCAGCAATGACGAGGTAAGGACTAGGAGAAGCGGAACGGACAAAGCCTTCAGGATGCGACGGGCTTCCCGGTCCGAAGACTTAAGGAAGTAAAAAAGCCAAGCGATAGCGGCAAGGAGAGCAAATGTGGCAAGCAAATGAACGAGTTTGGACGACAGAAACCATGACCAGAAGATGAGATATCCAGGCAGCGCGGTGCCGGTAAGCCCAATGAGCCCAACAGCAGGAACATCGCGCACATTCTTTCGTATCGCGAAAGCGCAGGCCGCAAGGAATGGAATCATCAGCAGAACAAAATGAAGGCAGGTTCTACCGAGGAGTGTTATGGCATCAGGCAAGCGAGCACCAGGCGGCTGATAAGGGCATCAATGCGCCAAGCCAGATCCCCGCTCTGTTATATCGATCCGGGCTTGCGCCTTTTGCATTAACTCAAGAGCCGCATCCGATTCCTGGCTATCATGAGCCTCGCGGAGCGCACGATTGGCGGCATCCAGGTCCTGACGGGCGCGGTTTATATCGATCTGATCGGGGCGTTCAGCGGAATCCGCCAGAACACGCACATGATCTTCAAAAATCTCAACGAAGCCGCCATCGATGACGATAGCCTGCCTATTGCCTCCGCTCCCATAAGTGAGAATACCGGGAGCTAAGGCGCTCAACAGGGGGGCATGGCCGGGCAGGATACCCATATATCCATTCCTGCCCGGCAGTTCGGCTTCGCTCACCTGCTCGTCCACAAACAGACGTTCGGGTGTAGCGACCTGTAGCTGAAAAGTGTCGGCCATATGCCCTTACTTGTTCATCTTCGCGGCGGCTTCCACGACTTCTTCGATAGTGCCCTGCATGTAAAAAGCCTGCTCGGGAAGACTGTCGTGCTTGCCTTCCACAATCTCCTTGAAACTGCGAACCGTGTCTTCCAGCTTTACATATTTGCCGGGCCGTCCCGTAAACTGCTCGGCTACGTGGAACGGCTGGGAAAGGAAGCGTTGAATACGGCGGGCGCGGGCAACGGTTTGCTTATCTTCATCGCTTAGTTCATCAATGCCGAGAATGGCGATAATGTCCTGTAAATCTTTGTATCGCTGCAGGGTCTGTTTTACCTGTTGCGCCACTTCGTAATGTTCGGCGCCAACAATATTGGGATCAAGAATGCGCGAGGTGGAAGCGAGCGGATCGACAGCCGGGTAGATGCCAAGCTCGGAAATAGCGCGAGAGAGATTGGTAGTCGCATCCAAGTGCGCGAACGTAGTAGCCGGAGCGGGGTCCGTGTAATCGTCCGCTGGCACATAAATCGCCTGCACCGAAGTAATGGAGCCGCGCTTCGTGGACGTAATGCGCTCTTGCAGATCGCCCATCTCACTAGCCAAGTTGGGCTGATAACCAACCGCCGAAGGCATGCGGCCCAGCAAGGCCGAAACTTCCGAACCTGCTTGTGTGAAGCGGAAAATGTTGTCAATGAACAGAAGAACATCCTGGCCTTCTTCGTCGCGGAAATACTCCGCTACCGTCAGGCCAGTCAAGCCGACGCGCAGCCGAGCACCGGGCGGCTCGGTCATCTGGCCGTAAACCAGGGCAACTTTAGACTTGGTGTAGTCTTTCGGGTCAACAATACCCGCTTCCTGCATTTCCAGCCAAAGGTCGTTGCCTTCGCGGGTGCGCTCGCCCACGCCTGCGAACACGGAAACACCGCCGTGCTTCATGGCGATGTTGTTAATGAGTTCCTGAATGATAACGGTCTTGCCGACGCCGGCGCCGCCGAACAGGCCGATTTTTCCGCCGCGCAAATAAGGCTCCAGAAGATCAACAACCTTGATGCCCGTCTCGAACATTTCGAGCTGCGTGGATTGATCCTCAAACAGCGGGGCCTGTCGATGGATCGGTGCCCTTTTGTCCGTCTTAATTTCGCCCATGTTGTCCACGGGCTCACCCAACACATTGAGAACACGGCCCAACGTTTGCTT
>JBJMGL010000025.1:0-2912 GCA_045807985.1 Bryobacteraceae bacterium | reverse complement strand
GGCAATACGCGTATGGGTGCTCGCTTTCAAAATGCGCTGATCATTATCGAGGTGGCAAGCGCGACTGTGCTGCTGGTCAGCGCCGGACTCCTCATTCACAGCTTTGTTGAACTCCTGAAAATTCCACCCGGATTTGATCCGCAGAATATTTTATTCGTGCGCACGGCTTTTAATCGTTCACGTTATCCCGAATCAAATAAACGGCGTGAGGCAGAACGCTCCATCCTGGCAGAAATTCGGGCATTGCCCGGTGTAGAGGAGGCAGGTCTTACTTCTCACGTTCCGTTATCTAGCGATCGCCAAATTGGATTCGTAGTAGAGGGAAGAAGCCTGACCGAGTACCATTGGGCTCAAAACGCATTAGTAAGCGGTAACTACTTTTCTCTTATGCGCATACCTATCAAACGCGGACGCACCTTTGACGAGCGCGATACGCCGGATTATCCCCTCGGCATCGTGATTAGTGAAACCATGGCGCGACGCTACTGGCCGCGTGAGGAGGCGATAGGCAAGCGTGTTCTTTGGGGAGGGTGCAAAATGACGGTAATCGGTATTGCGGGGGATGTGCACGTGCAAGCCTTGGATACGGCTCCCGAACCAACGATTTATGGAAATGTTTTCCAAGTGGAAAGCGGCGCGGCCACCTCTGCCGTGTTTTTAATTCGAACGAAAGTCGCCGAAAGCACAGCCGCCGCTCAAGCGCAAAAAATCATCTGGTCGGCTGACGGAGGCTTGCCTGTCTCCGGGTCACGCACCATGAAGGACGTGATCTCATGCTCACTCTCTACCCGCCGGTTTTTAATGGTTCTGCTGACAGGTTTCGCCTTTACTGCCCTAGTATTGGCAATTATCGGCCTCTACGGCGTTCTCGCCTACACCGTTCAGCAACGGACACAGGAACTGGGAGTAAGACTGGCACTCGGAGCAGAGCCCTCGCAGGTCACGCAATTGATCCTGGGCAACGGAGCCAAACTAGCGATTACCGGTTTGCTCCTGGGCCTCCTGGCAAGTCTGGGAGTAAGCAGGATGGCATCTGCTCTCTTGTTTGGCATCAGGCCGCTCGACCCGTGGACCTTTGTCTCAGCCACTCTGCTCTTGTTCTGTGTTGCGCTGCTTGCCAGCTATGTTCCGGCAAAACGGGCAGCGCAAGTCGATCCGATGATTGCCCTGCGGTTTGAATAATTAATGCTCAATCGCGGCGCAGACCAGATCACGCAGGTGGTCCAGCCCGCTTTTCAAGTTTTTGCCGAGATGTATGCGCAAGGCCCTGCGCTTACGCTCGATTAACACCTGAAAATCACCACGCGCCTGTGCCGCTTTCACCACGCCGAAGGTGTATTTCTGTTCGGGCACCGGCAGATCTTCCGCTTCATCGCAAGTAACCTGCAGGAACACGCCGGAGTTAGGTCCGCCCTTATAAGCCTGGCCCGTGCTGTGCAGAAAACGGGGACCAAAGCCGAGAACAGTGGCAACCCGCTCTGCTTCCACAACTGCTTTACGAATCTCCTGCAATGTTTCTTCATACTCCGGGAACATCGGAATATATGCCAGAAGACCGAAGTAATCGCCCGGTTTGAGCCGGTCCATGTGCTGCCGGAGAACCGAACCAACGGTGTTGCCATCGTTCAAAAGAGCTTTCGCATTCGTTTCATCCGTAAAGAGTTTGAATCCGTCGCCTTCCAGTATGGGCTTTTCCGCCGGCAGCGAACCGGTTTTCTCAAATTCGGATGTCAAATCCCGCGTCACGACTTTGCTTGCCTCTACGTCGGGTTGATTGAAAGCATTGATGCCGATAATTGATCCCGCAACAGCCGTGGCAATCTCCCATTGGAAGAAAACCTGCCCGAGATCATTCAAGTCATTGAGCACGATTCGCACAACCGGCTCGCCCGCCTTTTCCAGAGCGGAAACGATACCGCCAGTCTCCTTGTCGTCATCGCCCGCGAACTTAATATAGGCAAAGACGCGATCATTGCCATACACTTCCGTATCCTGGCCGTCAGGCGAAAAAAGCGGTTCACGGTCAACCGGAATCAGTCCATGCCCTTCTTTGCCTGTTGATTCAGCTAACAACTGTTCCAACCATGCCCCGAGGTCGTAAATCGACTGGGAGCAGATCAATGTAACCTTGTCGCGTCTGAACTTCGCGGCGGCAGTGCCAAGAATGATTCCTAAGGAGACACCCGGATTGCCCTTGGAATCAGGGCTCTTGCAAGCCTCTGCCATCGCCGATGTCCGCTTCAGGAAAGTCTCCGTATCCAGGCCCGCTGCCGCATGCGGAACCATGCCAAAGTCAGAGAGAGCGGAATAGCGCCCGCCAATGCTCGGCACGCCGTGGTAAACGCGCCGAAACCCGAGTTTCGCTGCTACACCCTCCAGCTTTGAACCGGGATCGGTGACAGCGATGAAGTGATCCCCAGCACGATCACCCACGACCTTCTTTGTTTCGTCAAAGAAGTATTGCATATAGATGTTGGGCTCTAAAGTCGTGCCGGACTTGCTCGATACGCAGAACAGGGTTCGTGCCGGATCGATTTTGTCTCGCAAGCTCTTAATCTGAACGGGATCAGTCGAATCTAAAACCAGCAGTTCAGGAAAGCCGGACTGCCGGCCGTAAGTAACGCTGAATACTTCAGGAGCGAGGCTTGATCCGCCCATGCCCAGCAGCAGAATATGCCGGAACCCATCCTCTCGAATCTCTGCGGCAAGCGCCTTGAACTTTGCCGCTTCCGAAAGTTGCCGGTCAACAATCTCCAGCCACCCCAACCATTTCGATTCGTCAGTGTTGGTCCAAAGCGAAACATCTTTCTTCCACAAACGATCTGTTTTGCCTTTGCTGTCCCAATTCCGGCGTGCTTCGGCGACGGCCCTGTCGAGTTCGGACGGAAGCGAAAATGAAAAACTCTCTTTCC
>JBJMGL010000024.1:0-8148 GCA_045807985.1 Bryobacteraceae bacterium | reverse complement strand
GGCGCATCGCCGTCAAGGCGTAGCTTCGCACTTCGGCCAGCACCGCCTCGTCACTCCAGGGCGCATCGGCGACCACGTGGTGCAAGGATTGATGCATCCGTCGCACGTTGTCCGGCGCCAAGCGCGCCGCCATCGGTTCCACGCTCTTGCGCTCCCCGGGCAGCAACAAACCCGTGCAATACAGCTTCAGCGGCGTGGCCCGATCAGCGTGCCCTGCGGCTTCTGTCAAGCCCTCCAGGTAGGCCGCGAAGCGTTTCTCTTGGGGGCTGCGCACAGATGATTTACTCACAAACCATTCTATCCGAATTTGTTCTCTTTCTAACACAGTAGTACTAGCGGCTCTGGCCATTGAATCGGGAAGTGAATGGATCACAACCGATCGCGATTATGCCCGTTTTCCCAATCTCCGCTGGCGGCATCCGCTCGAATGAACTCAGCAGGGATATGGGTAGAAGAGTGGTAAATGCCCTCACCCCAAGTCCGCCGGCGGACGCAAAAGCTTCACCGGCACCGTCACGTTCCGGCCATTGCGAATCACTGTCAAGGTAACCACCTCGCCCACGCGCTTCTTCGACACTGCCCGCACCAGCGCATCCTCTCGGTCCGCAGGCTGGCCGTCCACGGCTACAATCAAATCACCGCCAATTCCCAGTTCCACATTGCCAATCGCTACCACCTCGCGAGCGCCGCGGATACCCGCTGCCTCTTCCGAAGATCCACGCACTACCGTTTGCACCAGTAACCCGCCGCGCCTCGGTAAGCTCAGAGCCTCCGCCAAGTCACCAGCCACATATTCAGTCATCACGCCGATCTTAGGACGTTCCGTCACGCGCCCCGCTTGGTAATCAGTCAACAAAGCCTTCGCCCGGTTAATCGGCAGGGCAAAGCCGATCCCCATATTGGTCTGCCCTAGGATCGCGGTGTTAATCCCAATCACGGTTCCATTCGAATCGAGCAGTGGCCCCCCGCTATTCCCGCCATTGATCGCCGCGTCGGTCTGAATCATTCCCTCCAACCGTCGCTCATTCTCACCTTCAATAGTCCTGCCAATCGAGCTGATAACCCCCACGGTCAACGTGCCTTCCAGCCCAAAAGGATCGCCAATCGCAAGCACTTTCTGGCCCACTTGCAGGTGCTCCGAATCGCCTAAGCGCAATGACTCGACCTTGCGTTTTGGATCGATCTTGATTAAAGCCAAATCATCCGACCGGTCAGTGTCCAAAGCCGTCGCATAATACTGTGTCTGATCCGATAGGGTGACTTGAATCCGGCTGCTGCCTGAAATCACATGGAAATTGGTCAGGATAAAGCCGCTCTCATTAATCAAAAATCCCGACCCGAGACTCCGCGAGGCGACTGGCTGATAAAAGAAATCACGCCGAACCGTTGTGCTCGTAATATAAACCGTCGCCAGCCGGGCGGCTTTGTAAATATCGATATTATTCTGTTCTTCCGGCGAGAGACCTGCGCCATGAACAGAGGCCGCCTCCGACCAATGGGAAGCACCGCGCAGCAACGGCGCTGTCAACTGTCCCATGCTCCAGTTCGAGCGCGAAGTCAACCAGACAAACCCGAATGCCAGGGCCAGAGCAAAGAAAAGAATGCGGAATTTCATGCTTGTTTCGTTTCAGCCAGCGCCTTCAAATCCCGGTAAATTGCCTGCACCCGCCGGATCGTCTCTTGCTTCTCGCCGCTGGTATCCAACACATAATCAGCATAAGGGGTTTTTTCCGCAACCGGCAGTTGTTTGCGAAGCCGCTCACGGACCTGCTCCGCGCTTAGACCATCACGCTTCATTCCCCGGCTAATTTGAGTCGCCTCATCACACACCGTCAGGATGAGCCGGTCAAAACGCTTGTACCGTCCCGTCTCAATGAGAATCGCCGCTTCAATCACAGCAATACCCCGTGGATGGTCTGTCTGGAAATCCTTCAGCATCTGCTCTTCGAGCCGAAACACCGCCGGATGCACAAAACTCGTCAGCTTTTCCAGTAACTCCGGCGCGCGGAAAACAACCGTGCCGAGTTTCTTGCGGTCAATACGGCCATCGCTGCCTAGAATCTCCCGGCCAAACGCCTCTACCGTCGGGGCATACGCCTCACCATCCGGTTCCAGCGCCCGGTGCCCCAGCCGATCCGCATAAATGAGGTAACAGCCAAGCCGTTCCAGTTCCGCGGCCACAAACGACTTGCCGCTCGCATAGCCGCCAGTCAGTCCGACCATCATCATTCAGATAGGCGGTGCTCCGCCAGCTTCACCGTATTCGCCATCAGCATGGCAATCGTCAACTGCCCCACGCCACCCGGAACAGGAGTATAAGCAGCAGAAAGCTCGCGCATAGCCCTCGGCTCCACGTCCCCCACCAGAATACTTCCATTTTTCCGGAACGCCGCCAGACGAGCGGGATCATCGGCAAACAAACGTTGCACTTCCGCCTCGTCGGTAACGCGATTCATGCCGACATCAACCACCACCGCCCCCGGCTTAATATGATCCGCTGTGAGCATCGCGGTTCGGCCAATCGCCGCCACCAGAATATCCGCCGTCCGGCACTCCTCGGCAAGATTTTGCGTCCGCGAATGACAAATCGTCACCGTCGCATTTTCGTGCAGTAGCATCAACGCCATCGGTTTGCCGACAATATCGCTGCGGCCTACCACCACCGCCTTTTTCCCTGCTATCGGAATTCTATATCGATGAAGCATCTCCACGATCCCGGCGGGAGTACACGCCCGCACCCAAGGCCGGTTCAAAACCAACTGACCTAAAGCGTAAGGCCCAAAACCGTCCACGTCACGCATGGGATCGACCACGCGCGATACGATCCCCTCCGCATCGACCTGCTTCGGAAGCGGCATTTGAACCAAAATCGCGTCAATAGATTGATCCTCCGTCAGCGGTTTCAGCTTCCCATAGAGCTCATCCGTTGTGATATCTTCCGGCGCGGTGATCTTCACGCTGCGAATGCCAATCTCTTCGCAAGCCTTAATCTTGCTGCCGACATAAATTTTTGAAGCCGGATTGTCGCCAACCAGCACGACCGCTAGTGCCGGAGCGCGTTTCTCGGCAGTCAGAGCTTCGATGCGAGGGCGCAATTCCCTCAGAATTTCATCTCTGATTCTCTTGCCATCGAGGACGGTACCGCTCATGCACTCGTGAGAATAGCAGAACGATAAGTCAGGGGTATAATTGTAATTATCAGGGGTTTATTTTGTTAATAAATCGCAGTAATTGTGCAAAATTCGTGCTTGGGCTCGCCTTCAGTTTGGCCTGTTATGGGCAATCATTTCACGGAGGGGAAGACCCGGAAAACTTTAAAATCGAAGTTACCGCCGGAGGCTGGCTGATTGACTCTGGCGGCCAAATTCAGGCTAGTGGAGCGCCCATTGATCTGGTAAACGATCTCGGCGTATCCCAAGGAAAAGGAACTTTCTACGGCCAACTCGTCTTCAAGCCTGGCCGTAAGCACAGGATCGTGGTGGAAGGCACGCCCTTCCGGCTCAACGGCCTAAACACCGTAAACCGAACGATTAACTATCGCGGTCAGACCTTCACCGTGAGTCAAACCGTGCAATCCTCGGCCACGCTCGACTACTTCTTCGCGGGTTATCAATACGACGTAGTGAGCGGTCCCCAAGGTCACCTCGGCTTCTCTGTAGGCGGCGGTTATCTGAATGCCACAGGCAATTTATCAGCAGTACAAACGCAAACGGCAGCCAGCAGATCGCAGACCATCGGCCTGCCGCTTGCGGGAGTGGATTTCCGCGTCTTTCCTATTCCTCATCACAAAATTTTTGATATAGAAGGCGGAATCCGGGGAATGGCCTTCGGCGATTACGGCTACTACGCCGAAGCGACCGGCAGCGGGGGCCTGAACTTTGGCCCCTTCGCCGTTCTGGCCGGTTATCGCACTGTTAATACCTCCATCTACGTGAACAATAGCAGCGGACCAAACGGCATTACCGCGCGCCTGAAAGGACCTATCTTTTCCGGCGTATTTCGGTGGTAAATCCTGCTATTTCGCCAGAAATCAGGAGAGTTAAACTTTCTCCGGCACTATATACGGAGCGCGATATTTTCGCCTGAACATCGAGTTTGCCTCGTGATCGCCGACGCATTCCATTTTCTCGGAATCAAACGTCAAAGTGCGGCCTAAACGATACGAGATATTGCCCAAATGCATCAGCGTAGCTGACTTAGCGCCTTCCTCAATCGGAGCGTTGCGTTTAGCGGGATCATTGGCGCGCACAGCTTCAATGAAGTTCTCCCAGTTATTTCCAGCCTCTTCCCGCTCCGGCCCAGGATGCCGCTCCTTGTTCTTCGAGTTGAGATCGAAAAGATAAGACCAGTACTTGTTGTACCACTCAATACAGAGATACCCTTTGGTTCCGTAAAAAATATTCCCAACGCTCCCGCTCTCATCGCCGCGCCGGATATGATCCTCAAAATTGGTGGCCCAATGCCGGACCTCAAACGTCAGCAGCTTGTTCTTTCCGCCCTCGCGAAACTCATACGAAACTGACAAAGTATTCGGCGTTTCCTGGTCATCATCGAACATGTAATGGCCGCCCATCGCGCTGATTTTGTACGGGTAGCTAACGCCCAAACCCCAGCGCGCAATGTCAAGTTCATGAATACCCTGGTTGCCGAAATCACCATTGCCGTAATCCCAGAACCAATGCCAGTTATAGTGAAAACGATTCTTGGTAAACGCGTGCTCCGGCGCGGGGCCAAGCCACTGGTCATAGTGAACTCCAGCCGGAACCGGCTCCGTCGGCTGCCGCCCGATGGTGTCGCGCCATTTGAAGCACAGGCCGCGAGCATGATACACGTCGCCGATCAATCCGTCGTTCATCTTCTCGACAGCTTCCCGGATCGCCACGCCAGAGCGGCTATTCGTGCCATGCTGGACAATTTTGCCGTACTTCTTCGTCGCTGCTACAATCTGCTTCGATTCCCATACATCGTGCGAACACGGTTTTTCGCAATAAACGTGTTTACCGGCCTGCAAGGACCAAATCGTTTGCAACGTATGACTATGATTCGGCGTAGCAATCGAGATCGCGTCAATCGACTTATCCTCCAGAACCTTCCGAATCTCCCAGTAACCAGTGGGCTTCTTTCCCGTTTTCCCCTCGACCATGTTCAAGCGGTCGTTCAGGATACTTTCGTCGATGTCGCAAATAGCAGCAATCTCGACATTTTTCATTTGCGAGTATTGATTGAGATGGGATTTTCCCTGACCACGTACTCCGACTACCGCAAGCCGAACCGTGTCATTCGGGCTAGCCAGCAGGTGGCTCTTGATCTGCGACGAGGCAAGGGCGCCCGTAGCGCCCATCAGAAAATATCTGCGATTCATGGTATCCGCCTGCAACCATGTTACAGCCGCCGGAGGTTTTCGCATTCCTAGCGTGAAGGATTACCGCTCGTACCGCCGTAGGGCAACGCTCTCGACGCGCCTATCGCGAGCGCCGGAAATGCTCCGGTTTCTCCGCCGCGCCGCTCCAGCCTTGCTTCGGGAGATTTCACGCGATTACCAACGCGAGAGTCAGCCAGCGCCCCGGCATCCGCATCCCAAAGGGTGGCCGGATACGGGCTTTCATGCCGCTTGGCTAGGCCATACCACGGTACTGCTGAAAGTAGACGGCTTCACAATCCTGACCGATCCTGTTTTCAGCGTCCGTATCGGCTTGAACCTCGGGCCAGTCACGCTTGGTATTAAGCGGCTAACCGAAGTAGCCGCGCCGCTTTCCGACCTGCCGCCGATCGACCTGATCCTGCTCTCTCACGCGCACATGGACCATTTCGACCTGCCCAGCCTGCGCAGCCTGGAAAACCGGCGCACACAGGTCATCACGGCTGACCGCACATCAGATCTCCTGCGGACCCGGCGTTATAGCAACGTACACGAACTTCGTTGGGGCAAATCGATTCAGCTAGAACAAGGCAAAATCAGCGCTTTTGAAGTGGCGCACTGGGGAGCGCGGATGCGTAGCGACGTTTATCGGGGCTTTAATGGTTATCTCATCGAAGCGGGTCGTCATCGGATCGTCTTCGGCGGCGACACCGCTTATACGGATTCCTTCAAGAAATTGAGATCGTCGAAGCCGGTGGACCTTGCCATCATGCCGATTGGCGCATACGACCCCTGGATTCATGTGCATTGTAATCCCGAGCAGGCGTGGGCCATGGCCAACCATGCTGGCGCTGAATACCTGCTGCCAGTCCATCACCAAACCTTCAAGTTAGGCCGGGAATCGCGTTACGAACCAATCGAGCGCGTCACCGGCGCCGCCGGCTCCAGTCCCGAGCGTATCTGTCTGCGCGAGATTGGAGAAGAGTTCCATCTGTAGCCAAGTCGCCGCAAACCGTCAATACCCTTTGAGATTCAGGAGTTGCCAAAGGCTGCTATAGTCGTCCGTCCACTCGCGCAGATGACCGGGCACCGCAATCGGCAAGAGTTTTCGCCAGAATAATGAACTGGTGAAAAATCCTGGGCGGCTGCTGACGAGCACATAACTGGCGCCGTAGATATTTCTCAAGTCGTTATCATCGCTGTCCACTTTCCAAGCCCGATTGTTGGTCTCGTCCGCCGCCAGTTTCACCACGGGAGCAAGATTCAGGTAACGGTTTGAAACATGCACAGCCAGAACACCATCCGGCTTCAGATGCCGCCAGTAGAGGGAAAAAGCCTCACGCGTCAACAGATGCACGGGAATGGCATCGCCAGAGAAGGCATCCACCACCAGAATGTCGAAATGTTGAGAACTTTCCTGTGACATGGTGAGGCGCGCATCTCCAAGCACCACATCCGTATGAGCCGGGCAATCCGAAAGATAGGTAAACTGCCTGCGCGCAATGCTTGCCATGAGCGGATTCAATTCATAGAAGCGCAGCGTGTCCCCGCTTCTCCCATAAGCCGCGAGCGTGCCTGCTCCCAAGCCGATAATGCCCATGCGAAGCGGACCGCTCCGCTCCAGCACGCGCCACGTGAGCCCGATTCCCGAGTTGCGCCCATAGTAAGTCGTCGCCTGATGCCTCAAGCCCGCGTCAAGAAACTGCGCGCCGTGAGTAATCGTCCCGTGACTTAGTTCCCGCACTTTTCTGCCGTGATCCGTTTTGTCTTCCACTCGCAGCGCGCCGTAGAAATTTCTTGTCAATAGTACGGCGGACTCTTGGCTGCGCCATGCCTGGCGCACAACATAGCTTCCGAAGAAAACTCCCGTGACCAAGGCGCCCAGCCAGACGACACGCGCGAACGGCTCGGTCCCGCTCCAACTGCCACGGAAAAACACAAGCAGCAGAAGGCTCAGGCATCCGAGAAAAGCAATCTGATTTTCGTAGTTAGCCTGAAACAATCGCGTAGCTGCTAAAGCCATGAACAAGCCGCCGAATACTCCACCTGCCGAGATGCAAAGATAAAAAGTCGTTAGCTGCACTGACGGTGGCTTCAATCGCGACAACTCGCCATGGCAGACCATGCAACAAACAAAAAGAGAGCCAAGCAGCAGCGGCGCCATGAGAACTATGCCTCTGTTCATCAGCGGTCCCGTAGTCGCCACGAGACAGCCAATTGCCGGCAGCACGAGCGGCAAGAAGACGGCGCGATGATACCAGCGTTCGCTTTCAAAGCAGAGAATGAATGTTAATAAATACAATGAGAGCGGGAGCACCCAGAACAAGGGCATGGGCGCTACATTCTTCGTCAACAGATCCGTCACCGCCAAAAGCAAAGCCGACGCGCACGCAGCAAAACTGAGCCAGGTAAAAAGCGGAGGCTTTGCAATATTCACTGATGCCTTGGACTCACCGGCATCGTATTCTGCCGTATTGTTGTTCTTGGCTGCATAAGCCGTCGTCACAATACAGCAAGCGGCAAACGAGACAAATCCCCCGGACCATAGAGTTGCTTGCCGGCGCCCGCTCAAATAAGGCTCAATGAGAATGGGATAACTCAGGAGGGCGATTAGCGATCCAGCATTAGACAACGCAAAATAGCGGTAGGGAATTGCGCCTTTCCGTGTCCTTGTGTACCAGTTCTGCAATAACGGGCTAGTGGACGAAAGAAGTGCATACGGCAAACCTACCGATGTGGCCAAAGCGCCGAGCAAACGCCAGATAGGGTCGTCGAGCGGCTTCGGCTGC
>JBJMGL010000023.1:0-2919 GCA_045807985.1 Bryobacteraceae bacterium | reverse complement strand
TGGTCGGAGCCGTCATCAATATGCGCCCAGACCTTTTTCGAGCGGCGCACCTGGCCGTGCCCTTTGTCGACGTGATCAATACAATGATGGACGCCAGCCTTCCGTTAACCGTGGGTGAGTATCTGGAGTGGGGCAATCCAAACGAGAAGGCAGCATATGAGTACATGCGAAGTTACGATCCGTATGGCAATCTCAAGAAGCAGCCCTATCCCGCGATCCTGGTGACCACCAGCTTCAATGACAGTCAAGTGATGTATTGGGAGCCGGCCAAGTACGTTGCGAAACTCCGGACGGTGAACACGGGGACTGCGTCGGTCTTGCTGAAGATCAAGATGGAGCCTGCGGGGCATGGTGGCGCCTCAGGCCGGTATGATCGGCTGAAGGACACAGCCTTTGAATATTCCTGGATTCTGACGCAAGTCGGTTCTGGGCCTTCAATCAGCCACGCTAGCCCGCTGGAATCTAAGCCTCCACATTTGGAAGCCCGGGATGCGTAAGCGCCTAAGTGCGCAATTGCTCGACACGCGTGTCAGACGGATTTCGTGGCTGGCGAAAGAGCTTGGTCAGCCGTCGGTAGATCCAGCGACAAAGAATAACCGAAAGCACAACAGCAGCAAGCACCACGGTGACAAGCACGACAGGGTGCCAGGCGGCCAGCACAGACCCGCCCACCGCTATGGCATCGCCGGTAAGGCTTAACAGCACGTTGGAGAATGGCTCAGGCGAGGTATTCGCAGCAAGGCGCGTGGCGGCCTTAGCTGAATGGGAACTCAGGGCAATCCCACCACCTATCAGAAATGCCAAAGCTCGAATATCCGGACTGAAATTCGCAAAGGCGGCCGTGGCAAGTACTGCGCCCGCCGGCACGCGGATAAAAGTGTGGATCATGTCCCAAACGGAGTCGATCGCAGGAATTTTGTCGGCAATAAACTCGAGGGCACACAGACAAGCAGCTGTAACAAGAATCCAAGTGTGGCTGAGGGTTCCCAAGTCGCCGGGGAGGTGCGCGAGGTCCCACCGCTGTAACAACCCGAGGGTCAGAACGACCGCATAAAGGTTAATCCCGGAAAGCCAAGCCGAGCCCATTGCAACGCCCAGAGTATTGAAATCCATGTCAGTCCACAGCTATACATCTATTATCAGCGGCTTGCAGGCATTGTAGGTGGCGAGATCCGATGTAAGAGCGCGAGTTTTACGAAATAGTTCGAGTATCACCGCAGTCCATCGTTCAGGAGGGACAAATTGGCAACAGATATCAACGATTCAAAATCGGTAGCGAGTGTACTGAATGGGCTGATTGAGACGTGCAGGGACGGAGAGCAAGGCTTCAGGACCTCAGCCGAGAAGGCAAAGGATGCTTCGCTTAAATCACTTTTTGCCAAGTATGCGAACCAACGCGCGGGATACGTTCAGGAACTGACGGCCGCCGTCGCGCAGTTGGGAGGTGATCCAGCCCAAAGCGGGCACGTAGCGGCCACGCTACACCGCGGCTGGCTGAATTTGAAAGAAGCTTTTGCTCGCGATGAAGATAAGGCCATCATCTTCGAAGCAGAGAACGGCGAGGACGTTGCGATGAAAGCATACAAGGACGCTTTGCAAAACAACTTGCCGGCTTCGGTACTCAGCCTTGTCCAGAAGCAATTCTCTGGAGTACAAGAGGCCCATGGTGTTATCCGCGACTTGAAGCATAGCTTGCAATCCGCTGCGGGCTCCTAGGAGTCTCGCAATGGTGCAGAGGCCCATCGGGAACTTGCGTCCCGATGGGCCTTCGTTTTAGCTAGAGAAAATTTCCGGCGAGTATCTTTTTTCGTTGCTGAACGGGAAAGTGCTCGATTGCGTATCGTAATCCTGTTCTCGGCATCTGCGAATAGTGTTCTTCCAGGAAGCGCAATAAAGCCGGTCGTGAAATCTTTCCTGATTCGCGCAAAGCCCAACCAACAGATTTGTGGATCAGGTCGTGTTTATCTTGAAGAAGCTTGCCAGCAGTACGGTGAACATCCTGTATCTCGCCAGCCTTCATGAAAGCGAATGTGGAGACGATTGCAATGCGACGCTCCCAAACGTTCTTTGATGCGGTGAGGCGATCCAGAATTTCGCGTGCAACTGCCCGGTCGATAGAAATTAGATATTGTCCCAAAAATGTATGGCGCCGACGAATCGACAAGATCCCAGTTGTTGATGGCTCGAGTATGACTGAGGTAGAACTGAACGATCGCGTTCTTCTCTTCCGGCGTGGTGCTCATTTTGAACTGAAGCGCCAATATGGCTAAGCCGACGAAACGGAACTCATGCAGCGTGGAGTGCAACAAGCGAGCGATGTGGGGCCGCGATAAACGCCGGTGCTTCAGCGCGACCTTGCGCTGGGCGGGAACAGTAATGCCCAGGAAACGGTCGCTTTCTCCGTATTCACCTGGTCTTGTCTTGAAAAATCAGGCAAGATTTTGCGCGCATTTTGGATCGGCAAGCGCCGTCAGATCTGCCGCCATGTCAACGTAAGTACATTTTGCTTCCGCCGGTCGCACCCTGGTTCTTTTAAACCAAGGGTGGCGCGGATAACTTCCAAATTTTGCAAGGGACGCAGCGAAACCACAGGAACACTGCGCCCCCGTTCCGAACGGTGAGCAGCAGCCCCGCCCGAAACTCAAAAGCCTTACGGGCCGCCCAGAAGAGACGGCCCGCTTCACCCAAGGAAACAAGTATGGATTCCGCTCGACGATAACTGAAAATGGTAAGCCACTGGTTCGACCAGTGAGACTTGAGCAGGTTTGACCGTTCCGGGAGTAAGATCCTCCTCACGTGGCTTGATGACCAACGAAAGGAGGATCTAATGTCGGATCTTTACCAGAGCCTATCCCCTCCAAGTGGGACTGCAAATATCATGTGGTGTTCGTGCCTAAGCAGCGCCGCAAGGTAATATTT
>JBJMGL010000022.1:0-4030 GCA_045807985.1 Bryobacteraceae bacterium | reverse complement strand
GGCTCGCTGTCGGGGCAAGCCGATGGCAACTGCTGCGTCAACTCATGACGGAAAGCCTGCTGCTGGCCATGAGCGGCGGGTTGCTGGGGTTTGCCATAGCGTTTGGAGTGTGTAGCTTGTTCAGTTCATGGCATCCCAATTTCGACATTCCAGTAAATACGGTTCTTCAACCGAACAGTAAAGTCTTGGCATTTACAATAGCCGTGGCTTTCGGCACGACGTTGCTTTTTGGTTTGGCTCCTGCTTTACAAGCACTTCGAACTGATTTGATTCCAAGCCTGAAGAACGAGCCGGAGTACCGCCGCCTGCGCCGCTGGAGTTTTCGTGATTTGCTGGTAGCTGGTCAGATTGCGCTCTCCGTGGTGCTGGTTATTTCGTCCGCGCTGGTAGCGCGAAGCTTGCAACAGGCTTTGAGCTTAAGGCCAGGGTTTAACCCGGACCATGCGGTTTCCGTTTCTTTTGACTTAAATTTACAGGGGTATAGCGAGGAGCGTAGCCGCCGTTTCGATGCTGATTTGTTAACGAAAGCGGCGTCTTTGACCGGCCTTGACTCAGTTGGCATTATCAGCAATTTGCCTTTACGAATGGGCGAAGACAACGATGTTATCTCACGCGCGGATCGCCCGCCTCCTTCATCTTTCTCCGAGATGCGAGCTGCGATTGTTTACAACATTTCTCCCGGTTATTTTCGAACCGCAAGCACGAGACTTTTGGCAGGCCGCGATGTCGATAATCATGATCGTGCAGGCTCGCTGCCGGTTGTGGTTGTGAACGAGGCTTTTGCGCAGGTGTTGTTTGGAAACGAGAATCCTCTTGGCAAGCGCGTTCGTTTGGGATCACATGAAGTCGAAATCATTGGCATTGTAGAGACTGGGAAATACGAATCACTCGGTGAAGATCCGCATCCGGCTGCTTTTCGGCCCATTGCCCAAACGGGAACGCGATGGACAACGCTGGTAGCGCGCACCTCCTTGCCTACGGAACAAGCGGTCAGGCTGCTGCGGAAAGCCGTGCTGGATCTCGATTCACAGACGACTCTCTTCAACGTTGGCAGCTTAAAGGACCAAACTGGCATTGCCGCTCTTCCCTGCCCGCATCACCGCAATTGTGTTGAGCGTTTTTGGCTTATTCGCCATGACCCTGGCGGCTACCGGTTTGTTTGCGCTAGTGGCTTACTCGGTATCGCGCCGTAAGCGCGAGATCGGAATTCGCATGGCTCTGGGAGCGCGGCAGAGGCAAGTGCTTTCTTCGGTTCTGGGTCGAACATTGATGCTTTGCGCAATTGGCGTGGCTCTGGGAAGCGCGTTGACGTTCGGAACGAGTCATTTGTTATCCGTCGTTCTTTATGGCGTTAGTCCGCGTGATCCAGTCACTTACGTTACGGCTATTCTGCTGATGAGTGGCGTCGCTTTGCTTGCCTGCTGGCAGCCTGCGGCTCGCGCCATTCACATTGATCCTGCGCGTACTTTACGGGAAGAGTAGGGCTTTGGTTTACTCGTTTGTAATATTGCGGCATGAACTCCTTAAGAGACATCATCCGCATCGATCTCGCCGGTCTGTTCAATCCTGAAGTTGGGATTTTTGAAATTATCCTGCGCGGCTCGATTATTTGACGCTTTTCTTTTTGTTGCGATTGTTCCGCAGCCGGCATGCGGGCGAGACCAGGATTTCCGACATTCTGGTGATTGTGCTGATTGCGGATGCCGTGCAGAATGCCATGGCAAGCGAGTACCGTTCGTTAACCGAGGGGATTACGCTGGCGCTTACTATCTTTTTCCGGGCGTTTTTCCTGGATTGGATTGCTTTTCGGTTCCCGAAAGCCCGGCCTTGGATTCAATCGGGCCCCAGGCTGGTCGTCCATGATGGCGATATCCTCTATAGCGCTCTTCGCAAGGAGTTTGTTTCGGAGGACGAGTTAATGAGCATGCTCCGAAAAGAGGGAGTCGAAAAACTTGATGAAGTATCGGAGGCTTACGTGGAAAGCGATGGCCGCCTGAGCGTCATTCGTAAGCAGTGAGCTAACACAAGCCCCTTGCGAAGAGCGCGTTGCTTACTTTTGCGAGGGGATGAAGTCTTGCATCACGGCTTTGCGCATGAGGTTTGGCGGGAGAAGTCCTTGGGCGAGGAGGAAGTCGTGAAATTTGATAGCGTCGAATTTCTTGCCGAGGGCGGCTTCCGTGTCTTTTCGGAGTTCCAACAATCTTGTGTAACCGTAAAAATAGCTGTTCGCCTGACCCGGCATGCGGTAGGTGTAGCGCTCTACTTCCTGGTTGGCGTAAGGCGTTGAGAACACAACATCCTGCGTTAACACGCGCATCGCGTCGGCGGGTTTGATTTTTCCGGCCTGCAATTCCGGATCGAGAAAGGCACGGGCAGCGCGTAATAAACGGAATTGGAGGGAGATGAGTTGGCCGTCCAGAGGCATGTAGGGAAGCGTGATGTACTCGGCGTAGAGACCCCAGCCTTCCACATTCGTTGAATTGTAGGCAAACAGAGCGCGGGCCAGTGATACGCCGTGTTCCACCATGGAATCGAATTGCAGCTCGTGACCGGGGCGGGCTTCGTGGGCAATCATGGTCCAAGCGGCGGCGTCATAGGTGTAGTCGTCCACTTTCTCGTTTTGATTCGAGCCGGAACTGGCGGGCATGTTGAGGGGCAGGACAAATTCCCCCTGCTCTCCGGTATTGTGCAGAAATGGCGGAGCGACCATGTGCGGCGCGGGCTGTTGAGCGGTTTCCGCCGGTGTCGCAATGCGGATACGCGCCGGGCGGCTGGGGAGCGTCACTATTTCGTGCGCTTTGATGATGCCTTCCATCTCGTGCAAGCGGTTTTTGTAAAACGGCAGGATGGCGTCGCCGGTAATCTGCTGTTTCTTCAGTTCGCGGATCACGTCGCGGTAGTCCGAAGAAGGCAAATGGCGCTCGGCGGCGACCTGCGCGGCTACTTTCTTCATGTTTCCCTGGATTTCGGTGAAGGCTTGATGCGCTAACTCCGCCATTTGAGCGGGTGGGGTGTCAATTCCATAACTTTCAAAGGCCAGCGCGTATCGCTCGGGAGGCAGGCGAAAATCGATTCGCGCTTTCGGCAAAATGGTTGAACGACCCCAGGCATTGTAGTCTGTTAATTGCGTTTTGAGCTTGCCGTAAGCTTCCTCCCAGCCGGTGAGTTTGTACTGCTTGAAAAGAGCGGCGATGCCATCCACGTAATTGCCGCTGCGCGCCAGCTCCGTTTCCACTTCGAGCTTGGCGGGATAGATCATATTGGGCTTAGCCATCTGCTCTTCCACGCGCTGACGTAGAAGAGTGGTCAAAGGCTGGTAGGAGGGTTCTAAACCGACATACTTTCGTAGCCGGACGGCAGCGGCGGGACGGCGGTCGGCCGCTACCTGATCGTCAAGCAAGCGGCTAATACCGGAAAAGATGTAGCTGTTCGCATTGATAAAGGGCACTTCGTGGTTTTCCGAAAAGTCGTGTTTGCGGAATTCAAGCTCGATGCGGCGGATAACGATTTGAAGATCTTCCGCGACGTTTTTGTCTTTCTCCTGGGGCAATTGAGCCTGTAGTTTTGCAAGTACGGCGAGAATTTCCGCTATCTCTTTGTCTTCGTCAGCCTTCGTGGGCTGCCCAATCTTATCGTCGTATTCTTTTAAACCCTGAGAAGATGCGCTTTCCGGCGAGTGCCGACTGTTGATGTCCACCAGCATTTGGGTAAACTGGTTGCTGCGGGCAATCCATTGTTTATCGCCTCCTTCCGGTGAGAGTGCTGCCAGTAGGGGGACGCTGCCTGTGAGGAGCAGCGTGGCAAAAACAGACTTATCCATTAAGATACTTTTCTTTTATTTGACCGCACTTAAAAGCGCGCGGATTTAGACTGAAAGCAGTTTCATTTATTTCAGTCGATATGACCACGAAAAGACGCTTTCCCGTCCTGCTAAGCTGGGCCGCTTTCGGCATGTTTTCCGCTGTCTCATTTGCGCAACTCAATCGTGAGCGCGGCAATGGACCCGATAACGTTCCGCAGCTGACCTTTT
>JBJMGL010000021.1:0-2990 GCA_045807985.1 Bryobacteraceae bacterium | reverse complement strand
GAGACTGCCTTGGATCTGTGAGTGACCCGGATGAAGATTACTGTCGAGGCTGTGGAGAACCGCTTCATGTCGATTGCGGAACGGTGATCAACGACGAACCGCTGTGCGCGAAGTGCTTTGCTGCTTTACGGAAAGCAGCCATCGTCAGCTTACGGAATGATCCCTCTGTGGGAGATGTTTTTCAGGAAGCCGCGTAAGGAGAAGCGGAATGGAAAAAGTGATTGTCAGCGTTGAGCACAGTGGGGAGTTCTGGTTGGAACACCGCAAAGAGGTATCTCAGTCGCTCGATAGAGTGATCCAGGTTGAGCCTGGGTTTAGAGAGAAATTCACTCAAGTCTCGAAGGCCTGGCTGGCTCTCCAGCATGAGCTTGTCAGCTTGTATGAAGCGGCGGGAGAGAAGCAATGATACGGTACTTCGAATTGACTACAGAGCAACTGGAAGAAGAGCAGGCCAAGCAGGCTGAGGTGGTCCGTACGGCTTCGCAGGAAGAATTCATGGACGAATGGCACAAGCTCGGTGTCATCCAAAACATGCTGGATTGGCGAGCCGTTGAAGCTGCACGATTCGGCGGTGGGAAGCGGTCTGCACGTAAGCCCAAGGTCAGCGCACGTCAGCAGGCAGGCCCGTTTGAATTTGGAAGTAAATCAAAAGTTTCCAGAGGGCAGAGTGAAGATCCGCTCTCTGGATTGACTACGAAGGAAAAAGGGGAAAACTAAAATGTCCGTTACAAACTTGGCTTGCTGGACACTCGGTTCAGCGTATCACACAACAGACGAAGAGCAACTACTGTGCGTAGGTTGTTCGAGCCCAACAACACCAGATCAATACTGCGTCGAGTGCGGGCGGGAAACTTGCTCATCATGCGCCGTCCCGGCGTTCCACCAGACATACTGCTTCGGATGCGCGATGGAAGCCAGGCAGGGAAGGAGCTAAGCCATGAGCAAGAAATACTTCATCAGCTACACCGTGTACGCGGGCTTTGGGAACCTGACCGAGCACCACGAGACGTTTACGAGCTGGTCGGACCTAGAGCGCTTCAAGCGGCAATTGATGGCAAATCAGCTTGTCGATTATGGATGCATCGATGAGCAAACCGCACAGAAGGAGGCGGCATGAGTGAAGCACTGGACCATTTCCGGATCGTCCTGTTTATTTTCTACTGCGTGGTTGCGATTGCGGGCGGGGTCTGGTCCACGTGGCAACTGTTTAGCAAGGAGTGTAAGTGATGGCAGGACCGTATGGGATTAGGGCATATGACGAATCGACGAATCTCAATGTATTAGTGGCTGTTGATCTGGATCAGAAAGCGGCGGTTCGGATCATCGAGGTAATTGAGGAAGTTCTGCGATTGGCTGGTGTTCATGCGGGGTTCATCGTGGGAATCGAGCGAGTAGAGGAGCAAAAACGATGACCGAGTTTCCGCGCCAGTTCACCGACACGCATATTCGGTGCGGCAAGTGTGGCGTCTTATACCCGCAAAGCTTCCTGGCGTGCCCTGCCTGCCTGGGTTTCAGTAAAAAGCGGGAACAGTGGGTTCGGCCCGGCAAGCGCAAACCGAAGCAACAGCCGGCACAGGGACAGACCCGGTTTGATGAGTCGGACTACCCGGCATGAAAGGGAGAGCATTGCGGCTAGTGAAGCGCTCCATCGCGTGCGAGTTATTGCCTCTCCTTTTCTTCGTCGTTCTCTTTTTGTTGGCTTTCATCCTCGATGACGGGAAGCCGCTCACGTCCTTCCCGATTCAGCTTGATTAAGAGGTTGGAGCGGGTTTCAGGGCGGTCTGTGATCGGGCCGCCCAACTGATTCAACATTAACGTCGCACCTCTCGCGGGTGCGTGGCTTGAAACAAACAAAGGACTTTATGAAAAAGATCTCAAATATCTCAAAGACAATTAACACGGCCTGGAAACGGCGCCTCGTATCGGCAGCTCCCGTTGTGGCGGGACTGCTCGCTTTCACCACCTCCGCTCACGCCACGGTGTTTGATGCGATAGGCCACTATATGTACTCCGGCTTCACCGGGCCTCTCGTCAAGGCTATCGCTGTGGTGTTTTTTATTATCTCGATCATTGGGATCCGCAATGGTGAAGGACGGGCTTTCAGCGCGGCCGTCGTGGCTGCTCTCATTTCCGGCGCAGTGCTCGCGGCTCCGCTTCTGGTAAATGAGTTCGGCTCTGCCGTGCAGGAGTCACCAATGCCGCTTGATCAATACGCGCCGGATGTACAGGGCGTTACGGATAGTCAGTGGTTCCGCCGCATTCTGGGGGCAGCAGTCGCCTTGTTCAGTATTTACTTGGCGATACGCCAGCATGACGTCAATAAACGCCTCGTCCTCAGTGTTGGCTTCGGCCTCGCGTTGATTCTCAACGCGGACGCGATTATCGCCTGGCTAAGGTAGCGGACAGACTCCGCATAATAAGACTGAACGCGGCAGATAGTAGTAGATAGAAGATTCCAATTCCCACCCCACGAAACGAGCTGATCCCGATCCCTGACAGTAGAAACGCAAGTCCACACACAAAAAACAGAGTACGGAAAATCCAGCAAGCGGCACGTAAAGACGTACCAAGCATGCGGGCCAACTCAAACAGTAAAATCATCTCGCCATCCTTCCCAGTAATATTCCTGCCAATAACATGCCAGCAGCCAGCAGCATGCCCACAAATGCCGTAAGCCAGCGGTTGCCCTGCTTCGTCGTAACGATTTGCTCTGCAAGCACCTTCACTTCCTCTATCGAGTCCTGCCATTCCTTGGTGGACGATGCCAGTTCTTTCGAGAGTTTTTCCTTTTCTTCCCGCATTTGCAGCCGAAGCGTCAGCATCAGTTCCATGACTTCCCTGCGGGTTTCGTTCCGTTTTTGTTCGCTGGCTTGATCGAGAGTTTGGTGAAAGCCGGTCAGTTGCGAATCCAAGTGTTTCTTTATCGCTCCGGCGCATTCCAGATACATGCCGCGATTCGTGAGATAGAACAGATACGCCATCATCTCTAG
>JBJMGL010000020.1:0-2293 GCA_045807985.1 Bryobacteraceae bacterium | reverse complement strand
TCTTTACGCGGCGGAGCTTTTCTTTTTGGTGTACGTTGTGTAATTGATACTGTTCTTCCTTTTTCTGCTCTTCTTCCAATCCCAGCCCCAGCCTTCGCTCTTGCAGCGCGGCCTAATCGCCTTAAAAGACGGGCAGTTGGCCGAAGCAAGGCGCGATCTGGAACAGGCTTCACAAGCCGACCCGAAAAACCCGTATATCTGGAGTTCGCTCGCGCAAACGTACCTGCGCTTGAAAATGCCTGTACAAGCCTCTGCGGCGGCGCGTACCGCTGAACAGACGGGCGCTAGCAATCCATTAATCCATCATGCGCTGGCAATGTTTTACTCGGAAACCGGCCAACTCCGTCATGCGGCGGAGCTTGAACAGAAGTTCGCCCAAAGTCCCAAAGCCGACCGTGATGCGCTCGCCCGCGCCGCAACTCTCTACCTCAGCGCAGGTGACGCGCAAGCAGCCGTAACCCTGGCGCAACAGTCCGTTTCCCAAAGCTCTTCCCCTGAGAAGGAAAATCTCCTCGGACGAGCGCTGATGGCCGCTAATCAAAAGCAGGAAGGAGAGAAACATCTGCAACTGGCATGGGAGGGAGCGAAAACGGATGAGCGAATCGCTTTTGACTATACGCAAGCCTTGCTGCAGCGCCAGGATTTCACGCGGGCAGCGGACGTCATCGATTCAGCCCTCTCTGCTCATTCGCAAGACCCGCAATTAACGCTGGCGCTTGGAGTCGTTCGCTACGGACAAAGGCGCTTCGACGATGCTATTACGGCATTTCTGAAAGTCATTGAACTAAACCCCGAGGTGGAACAACCCTATCTGTTTATAGGCCGCATGCTGGAGCAGGCGGGAGAACACCTTCCCGAAATCACGAAAGCCTACGAAAGCTGGGCCGCGCGGGAACCACAAAACCCGAAAGCTCAGTTGTTATTGGCAAAGGCGCTGCTGACGCAAGATCATCGCAGTGACAGGGCGCAAGCGTTGCTGCAAAAATCGATTGCCCTGGACGGTAACGATTGGGAGGCGCATTATCAGCTTGGTACTGCCTTAGCTGACCGGCGGGACTGGAAAGCGGCAGCGGCTGAGTTAAATCGCAGTGTTGAGCTGAATCCTAAACAGCCGCTTCCGCATTACCACCTCGCGCGCGTATACGACCGGCTGGGCCAAGGGGAACGCGCCGAAGCGGAAAGAGCTATACACCAGCAACTAACCGCAAATCAAAAAGCAGAGCCTCAAACTCATTAACCCTGCCTTTGCCGGACAAAGCTGATCACCGGCCCGGTAAAAGCAACGCGAGCGCTCGAACGACAATTTGTCAGCCGGTCAGTAGCGATCAGGCCCCAGGGGCGGCCAAATTCCTCTTTTGTATCCGCTACCACATTTCTCAAGTGATCGGCTAAGTCACTGCGTAGCGTTTCAAATGCTTTGCTATCAGGAGCGGGATTTGAGGCAAGAAATTGGCGTACTTCCGCCAGCTTTTGCGCGGTGTCGCTCATGGTTTTTGCCCACCAGACAATCGTGGTGTAATCTGCCGTGATCGCGCCTAATTGCATTTCGCTCAGGTTTCGGAAAAGCTGACGGAAGCCGGTTTGCCCCACTGCCTTCATCCCCTGCCAGAGATCATCTTTTTTCAGCGGCTCCAGCCGGAACTGATCGGCAGCGTCATTATGAATGGTGATTTGCATCGCCTCTCGGCCAATGGCTTCGTACTCAGCCATGGGGCGCGGCGTCCCATTACCGTCGAGAAATAATGCCGTGGCTAAAGCGTCGTTGTAGCTGGCGCTGGCATACGCCACAGTCCTGCCAAAGTCTCCGATGCTTCCGATGAGATCCTTTGCTTCGGCTGCTGTCAGCAATCCCAATCCGACAGGGACGTCCAATTCGTCCTGCATGGTTTCCCGATTTGTTTGCTCATGCACTTCGCAATAGGTTTGGCTGGACATCAGGTGAGGCGAGGTGATAACAGAGCCGGAAGCGCGGTAACTTGCCGTAACGAGAAAACTGGAAGCGAGCAGTTTACGCAATTGCTTGAGGTCCGCCGCATTTGGCTTTCCGCCTAGATTCAATGCGCCGGCTTTTACCTTGTTGGCCGTCGCGGTATCGGTCATGATCAGCTCGCCGGTTTCCGCATCGAACAGGATTTGCCCTTTCAAAGTCAGCTTGGAAACGGAGATGAAGTTATAAATGCCGAGAAGATTAATTCTGAGAGTATGTTTTGCCTGCCGGAGATTGGTAAAAATACTTTGCACCATTTTGATCCCGGCAGGCAGATCATGCTCATTCATCAAGAGACCGGTGAGA
>JBJMGL010000019.1:0-7449 GCA_045807985.1 Bryobacteraceae bacterium | reverse complement strand
GTGGTAATTAGAGCAGTCAAAAGTTCACGGTCCGGTTGTTGGACACGGCTGCCCCAGGCAACCCCTTCCAGCCGCGACGCCGCCGACTGCCGGTCCAGCAGCGACAAAGCCACCGTCTCATGCAAGCTCTGCACCTGGCTCCGCAACTGCGCCACTTCATCATGCCGCTCGATGTTTACGCGCCCCACGAATAATCCCAAAAGGAAAACACCCAAAGCCGCGGCAGCCTGTTGCCAAACCCCCAACCGCCAAGGAAAGAATTTTCTGCCGGCAGGAAGGGCGTGATGCCGCTGAAGGGCATTCAGCCGCTGATAAAAACGAGCCCGCATTGCCATGCTCGGCTGTTCCTCGCTCAGCAGCCCCAATTGATTCCAAAGCGTGCGAAGCTCCTCGGTTTCCGTCCGCAGCTCCGCGCTTTGGCTCAGTTGCGTCTCGAACAGATCCTCTTCGGTGGGCGTGAGCTGTCCCGATAGATACTGCGGAATCAGCAAACGAATCTCTTCAAACGTCATACAGCTTTTCTCCACGAAGTTCGCAAAACCTTTCGCGCAATTCCTTCAGCGCCCGATAGACCCGCACCTTCACCGTGCCCACCTCACATTGCAAAATCCTGGCGATGTCTTCGTAGCGCAAATTATGAAAGCGGCTCAACACAAGAACCTCGCGCTTGCCATCAGGCAACTGTTGCAGCGCTTCCTGCAGGAACATCGTCTCCTGCTTACGGGCAAAAATTTCTTCCGGCATCGGTTCGGTACTCCTGGTCTCACTGACATCGGCGCCCGCCACCTCCGCCCGCTGTTTACGAAGCGAATCAAAATAAGCATGGCGAGCCATCCCATAAAGCCAAAGGGGAAACGGCAAGTTCCGGTCATAGCTCCGCGCATACTTCAGGACGCGAAAGAAAACCTCTTGCGCCAGATCTTCGCTGAGCGCCCGGTTCCGCGTTATCTGCAGCAGATAGCGAAATAGCGGAACGTGATAACGCTCAAACAGCAAGGCAAGCTGGGCACTATCGCCCGCCTGCACCAGTTCCATGACGTCGCTATCGCTTTGCGTCTCCACTCGTCTTCATCCATCAATACTGAAGGAGAAGCAAAAGGTTACAACCAAAGCAAACTTTAAAGTGAACTTTTCCTAGTGCGCCCACGCGGAGATATTGATGAAACGCGGATTGATCAATACTATTTTTACGTAAAAATGACCGGCTCCGGTCATGCAGCTGCTTCCTCGACCACCTGCCGCACCACGGCCCCCAGTTGCAGGAAGGCATCCAAGTCGGAGGGCTTCCTGAAATAGCGGCTAATCCCGAGTGCGTCCACACGCGCCCGGTCATCTGGTGTATCCGAAGACGTCACGACAATCACCGGCGTATAGGTACACTCCGGGTGCTTGCGAAACTCGCGCAACACCCGCGGTCCGTCAATCTTGGGCAGATTCAGGTCCAGGAGCAAGATATCCGGGCAGGGCATCTGGCCGGGCTGGCCCATGTGCGCCATAAAACGGAGGGCCTCTTCACCGTCTCTGACCACGTGCAGCTTATGCGGGAGGCGATGCTCTGCCAAGGCTTGCTGCACCAGCAGTACGTCGCCGTGATTGTCCTCAGCCAATAGTATCTGCAGCATCTTCAATCTTCCTCTATGCGCGGGAGCGCAAAGGGGGATGCGCTCCCTCCAGCCTGCCCTCTCGGCCCACATCCGGCCACCGTACCGCTCCACAGTGCGCCGACAGAGGGCTAAGCCCAGTGCCCGGGTAACTCCTCGGAAACCACCTCAGCTCGGCCGCTGGGGTGGGAACGAACGGACGCCCTTGTTGCGGGCGCAGGTAGCCGAGGAACTCTGATATGCGGCGAGGGGAGTCGCTAAGCAGGTGAACATTCCTCATAACCAGCAGCATGCGTCTTTGCACCATATTTGCACAAGTAAAGGTACTCTCATTTGCACAAGTAAAGGTACTCTCGTCTGTACTTCTATTAGCGATTTCAATACCAGAAGATGATAAGTTGAGGTCTTCGGAAGCTATTTGCAACAGAACCTATCATTTCCGAGTCGAGTAAAATGAGTAGCCCTGGAAGCGTAAAAGGGGTTACCCGCACTCAAACACCATTAATCCAAACTCAAATAATGGGGAACGAATGAGAAAACTGCTGTTTCTGCTATGGATGCCGCTGGCGGCATTCGGATCGACGGTTTACACCTTTTCGGAGCAAACCGCCAGAGGAACGATCGGATTCACCTATACCACGCCCGACTACCTCAGCGAGTCATCGGTCTGGATCTCGCCCTGGAGGTATACCGCATGCAATATCTCGGCCTTACCGGGCTGGGTTTGCAATGATGCCATTTTGCGCGAGTCCACGCTACCAAACGGGCAAAGCACGGTTTCGGTAGTCTTTAACTTAATAGATCTAAGAACAACAGGCTTTGGGGTCACCGACCAGATCAATGAGAGCTTTCCGGGAGCAACCCTCACCAGCGATGGAACCTGGAGCGCTTTCTTAAGCAATGCGAATTTTACCGTTCATGATCCGCCAGACGTAGTCACAGCGAACCCGGAACCGAGTACTTGGACGCTTTTGACATTGGGTGCTGTGCCAGGGTTACTCGCCCTTTATCGCCGTAGGGCTAAGTAAAACCGGAGAATGAAAGAGGCCGCAAAGAACTTGCGGCCTCCGTAATCATCTAACGCTCAACTGCGCTTAACTGCTGCTCTCCATTTCGCGCGGACGCTTCTTGCGATTGCGCTTGCGGGCGAGCGCTTCCTTCGTGCGGCGCTTCTCACCCGGCTTCAGGTAAAAAGAATGCCGTTTAATCTCTTTCACAATGTCCTCTTGCTGGACCTTGCGTTTGAAACGGCGCAGCGCACTTTCAAGGGTTTCGCCGTCCTGTATGTGGACCTCTGCCAACGAACTTCACCACCTTCCGAACTTCCTTATTATAGCCGTTCCGCCCTCTAAACCCCTACCGCTTGCTACAGTGAAAAATTCAACCCGCATGGAAATTGTAAAAGTAATTGGCAGAGAAATACTCGACTCGCGCGGCAACCCAACCGTTGAAGCCGATGTTTATTTAGCAGATGGCACGATTGGACGCGCCGCCGTTCCGTCCGGCGCTTCTACCGGCGAACACGAGGCCGTTGAACTGCGCGACGGCGACGGAAGCCGCTATCTCGGTAAAGGCACGCGTCAAGCAGCCAAGAACATTACGGAGCAAATCAGCCCTGCCCTCGCTGGCTTGGATGCCGCCGACCAGACTCACATTGACCGAACCATGCTGTCCCTGGACGGCACGCCCAATAAAGGCAAATTGGGCGCAAACGCAATTCTGGCCGTTTCCATGGCCGCCGCCCGAGCATCCGCTGAATCTGAAGTGACCCCGCTCTATCGGTATCTCGGCGGCGTCAATGCCCGTGTCCTGCCCGTTCCGATGATGAACGTTATCAACGGAGGCGCGCATGCCGACAGTTCCGTCGATTTGCAGGAATTTATGCTTGCCCCCATCGGTGCATCCAGCTTTTCCGAAGCTCTGCGCATGGGCGCTGAAACCTTTCACACGCTTAAAGGCGTTCTGAAAAAACGCGGCTATTCCACCGCTGTCGGCGATGAAGGCGGCTTTGCCCCCAACCTGAAAGCCAACGAAGAAGCACTAGAAGTTTTGATGGAGGCCATCGGGAAAGCCGGTTACAAACCGGGAGAACAGATCGCTATTGCCCTCGACCCCGCTTCCAGTGAATTCTACGACAAATCCAAAAATCGCTATGTTTTCAAAAAATCCGACAAAAGCGAAAAAACGTCGGACCAAATGGTCCAATTCTGGTCCAACTGGGCGAATCAGTACCCTATCATTTCCATCGAAGACGGCATGGCCGAGGACGACTGGGATGGCTGGAAACAGCTAACCGACGCGTTAGGAAAGAAAATCCAGTTAGTCGGCGATGACCTCTTTGTCACAAACTCCCAACGCCTCCAGCAAGGCATTGAAAGGGGTGTGGGCAACTCTATCCTGGTGAAAGTCAACCAGATTGGCTCAGTGACCGAAACGCTCGAAGCCATGCGGCTAGCCGCCAGCGCCAACTACACCGCGATGGTCTCTCACCGCTCCGGCGAAACCGAGGACGTTTTCATCGCTGATTTAGCCGTTGCCACCAATTCCGGCCAAATCAAGACCGGTTCCGCCAGCCGCACCGACCGCATTGCCAAATACAATCAGTTACTCCGGATTGAAGAGGAGCTTGGCAGCAGCGCCCTTTATCTAGGCAAGAAAGCCTTCCGTCAATAAACGTAGTTATGGCAAAGAAGACTCCACTCGTTTTAACCATTCTCGATGGCTGGGGTTACTCCCCTGCCACGGACGGAAACGCCATTGCGCTCGCCCGCAAGCCCACCTACGATCATCTGCTTGCCACTTTTCCCAATACCCTGATTCACACGTCTGGTCCCTTCGTTGGGCTGCCGGAAGGACAAATGGGAAACAGCGAAGTCGGCCACATGAATATGGGCGCTGGACGGATCATCTATATGGATGTCACCCGTCTTGACATGATGATCAGCTCTGGCGAATTCTTCGGGAATCCGGCGCTATTAAACGCCATGCAAAAGGCTCAGGGTCATCGGCTGCACCTGCTTGGGTTGTGCAGCGATGGCGGCGTTCATGCCCAATTAACGCATCTGTTCGCATTGCTCGAAATGGCGAAAAAGCATGGGTTGACCGAAGTTTTCGTCCATTGTTTCACCGATGGCCGTGACACGCCGCCCGAGAGCGGTATCGGCTACATCAGGCAGCTAGAGCAGAAGATGCGCGAATTGGGATGTGGACGCATCGCCTCTGTTTCGGGCCGTTACTACGCCATGGACCGGGACAAGCGGTGGGAACGGATCGAGCGCGCTTTCGGCGCGATGGCCCTGGGGAACGGCGCCAAGTTCCACGCCGCTGCCGAAGCAATGCGAAAATCGTATGAACGCGGCATCACAGACGAGTTTGTCGAGCCAGCTACGATCGTCAATGAGCGAGATGAGCCAATCGGTTTGATTCGTGATGACGACAGCATCATCATGTACAACTATCGTGCGGATCGCGCTCGCGAGATGACGATGGCGCTTACCGATCGTTCTTTAGAGCAGCCGTCGCGTTCATTGACGCCGAAAAATCTGACGTACACCACCATGACCCAGTACGACAAAAACTTCGGCCTGCCATTCGTTTTGCCTTCCGAGCATCCGGATAATATTCTGGCGGAGGTCATGGAAAAGGCGAACTGGAAGAATCTGCGGGTCGCCGAAACAGAAAAGTACGCCCACGTCACCTACTTCTTTAACGGCGGCAATGAAAAACCGTACGCTGGCGAGGAGCGGCAAATGGTCGCCTCGCCTAAAGTCGCCACTTATGACCTGCAACCGGAGATGAACGCGGCGGGGATCACAAACAAAGTGGTGGGGGCGATTGAAGGCGGCAGCTTCGACGTCATTGTCATGAATTATGCCAACGCCGATATGGTCGGGCACTCCGGCAAATTAGCGCCTACGGTCCAAGCTTGCGAAGCCGTTGATGCTGGTTTAAGCGAAATCTACAGCGCGCTGAAGCGCTCTGGAGGCTCCTGGCTGATCACGGCGGACCATGGCAATGCGGAGATGATGATCGACTCCGTTAACAAAGGCGCACACACGTACCACACCACCAACCCTGTGCCGTTCATCTATGTGAGCAATGACGCGGTTAGGCTGCGAGAAGGCGGAGCGTTAAAAGACATTGCGCCAACGATTCTCGGTATCCTCGGTCTGCCCCAACCGGCGCAGATGAAAGGCGAAGATATAAGAATAGTAACCGCGGATTAGCGTGACGGCGCCGGCAGGCTGATAAAGCGCACAATGCCGCGTGAATCGCGTATCCAGTGTTGAGCAATCAACTCAATCTTCATATTGTCCGAGGTCTGTTTTAGCTCGACCTGACCGCTTGTCTTTTGTTGGGAGGTCAACGGCATCGCCAACCCGTTGTCGATGCGAATAGCCGCATATCCTGAACTTTGTGTTTGTTCCGGCGTCCACTGAATCAGCAGTGTCGGTCCGTATTTATGCACCTGTAAATCGATCTCCGGAGGAGGAAGCTGCAGGTAAGCCCAATAACCCACGCCGCAACCAAGCAGGGCAGCAAGAATAAGAACAAAAAGCAACCACCCGTGCGACCGGCTCTTGGCATGGCCCAATGGCCGTGTAGCGGCTTCATCGGAAACCTGCTCAGCCTCTGTGAGCGAGTTCCGGAGATGTTGGGAACGGCGCTTTTTAATCTCATCGACGGAGGGCAGAACCGGCGCTGGCGTATCAACCGGTTCCGGACGGTGCCCAACGTCCGGCGGACCCTCTTCTTGAATTTCAGGACGGTTCTGTTTAGCGGATTTTACTTCAACTTCTCGGCTTTGCTCTTCCGGTCTGTTTCCCTGAGGCGCAGCCTTTATCGCGGGAGCAGGTATCGAGGGGACCAGACCTTTTTGAGAACTGCCGGCACGTCCCGGCAAAGGCAGGATAATGGCGCTGTCGTTGACATCCGTTTTGACGCTCTTGTCCGTCCCGCGCACAATAAAACCAAAGCGCGTCGGCTGAAAACGTTCCGGCTTGATCAAAATCGTGATTTTGCCGGCTTCCGGAAAGAACTGGTTAAATAGCTGCAGTTCTCGGTCAGTCATCCGCAGAGAACTGCGGGTGTGGGCGATAAACCAACCAAGCGGGACTAAATTCTTCAGCTCGTCGTCGCTGGGCGTTGTGGTAAGAGAGGCAGTTAACTGAAGGAGATCACGTTGGGACAGGTTGAAGGAAGGTCCTGTTGCGTGCTCGCATTCAATGGGGCGAAAAGCCTCGACCGAAATCGCATTCTTACTCGACGTGCCATAGAGGATGCCGCCAATTTCGATTCCTCCATGTGGGATACGCCGGTAACCTTCATTTACCTGAAAGTCAATCTCATGAAATACCGGTAGTGAGTAACTGATTTTGAACGAATTGACCTCGTCAGTCCAAAACGCGTACTCAGTTTCGTTGCCAGTGGTAGTCATGACAGTTGTAACGAAGAGCTTACTGCCAGGGAGATTGCAGACACAGTACCGCTTTCGTCCGGCTCGCCATTGTCAATTTGAAGGGCGTAATAGTAAGTAATAACGGCTATTGCGGCAAAGCACAGTAACGCCGCTGCCAACCAACGCATGGAGCGCAGGCTCCATAAGCTTTCTTCGCTTGCCATAGCAGCGGAAAGGCCGACAATCGAAGCCGCAAGAATCAGGCTTAAACCTAACTTCCATCCCCAGTGCATAAGGTCCAGGACTGCCTGACCGCCTATCTCCGACCAAGCAGTGAAAATTGCCACCAGCGCGACAAGAAACTCAACTGCATACACAAGACGCAACAGTTGAGGTGTCATCCCTGGAGCATTCTCATTCTACGATGGAAAGATAAAGCCAGTCACGAAG
>JBJMGL010000018.1:0-2329 GCA_045807985.1 Bryobacteraceae bacterium | reverse complement strand
GGCTGCCAGCGTGGTTCGTGTCGTTGGCGCTCAAATCCGTTAGGTATAACATGAATGTGTTCTCCACCGCCGAGGTAGTTGGCGTCCGCTTGACTGCAGACCGCTAGCACCCTGAAGCGCTCTTTCCAAAAGCGCTCACGGCGTCTGGACAAATGCATTTCAATACCAGCTTTGACTTTTTCACTTATACCGGCGCCATTTTGCCAGATCGTTCGGTGAAAACCGCTCGGCAAATCATCGATGTCCAGGACTGAACGAGGCCAGTGCCATTGGCCAAGAATATTCGGCGTCCGTGAGTTGAGCACCCAGATCAAATCAAAACCGTTAACTTTGTTGAGGAGGCGTTCACGGTCGCCGGCATCTGCCACACAGCCATGAACATTAAGGAAGCGCGGATTGAAGGCCCATTGGAATCGCTGAACCATCCCACGATTGCGCTGCACGCGTACCCGCACTGGAGGCTCGACTGCAAATTCATCCGCCGTCCTGGTGAGTACTTCCGGGTTCGCAGTATCCGAACTGACAACAGCAACGGTTACCTTGCCAATTGTTTGCAGAGCGCGGCCTATATGCAGTGCCCGCAACTGACCACCGAACGAGTTATCATTTGGCCAGGACGACGTAATATAAAGAATTCTCAGCACAGCAATGAATTCAGTTAAAGCGTCTCAAAAAAATCGTGGAGATCACTCGCGTAACGCTCGACGTTGTAATAGCGCTCAGTCATCTCACGGCCTTTCTGTCCCATGGCTTCCGCAGTATCCGAATTGTCAGCCAGGAAAACGATTGCCTCAGCTAGCGCTTGAGGGTCTTCGGGCGGAACAAAGATTCCACAGCCCAATCTCTCGACATCGATCTCTCCCGGTAAAGCTCCTGTCTTTGTCATTATAACAGGCTGACCAAGAGCCATTGCTTCGATCAGATTGGTGAACCCGTTTGCCGTATATTCTACCGGATCGTTTTTCATTATGATCAAAGTGCCGGCACTGTGCGGAAAATAATCTCTCATCAAATCCCGTGGTGTGATGGCTTTGGTCTTGTCAATAAGCCAGCCCGGGCCGCCATTGATGACAGTCACGTTAGATGGCCACGCCATGCCGGGCAGCCGGCCAGGGGAGACTACACGGATCGGGCGCCGACATTTTGCAGCAGCAGCAGCTAGGGTAGAAAAGTCACGATTAGCAATCCCACACGAGAAAAACCATTCGGGATCGTATTCCAATTCCCTGAAAAAATTGAGGTCAACTCCCCACCCGAGGTTTGCTACTTTTGCTTGCGGAGCAAGCTTTTCTGCCTGCTTGGCCCCTGCCGGAGTTAAGCAGACCACGCCTGTATGGGCACGGCTCTGATTGAGCGGTTCACGAGCATACAGCAAAGAAACAATGTGGCATCGCAGAAGCCCGCATTGTTTTAGCAAAGGAATCCAATAAAGAATATTGTGTCCACAAAATAGGATGTCATCGGGCCGTAACCAGGAGCGAACCATCTTGAGCAGCTTGAGGTCGTGCGGAATAGGATGCCGATGAAGATAAAAGTCTGGCAGCGGTTCTGCCAGTGCCACCTCGTAACCCATCCGCGCCAGCTCGATACAACCCAGCAGTTGGTGTCCAGGCAAGACGCCCTGCTTGATCCTGTTCCAAACGTAGCGTCCACCGTAACTATTGATATGAAGAATCCGGCGGAAGCAGCGTTTGCCGGCTGGCGACAGCACAACCACTCCGTCTACTTCATTCTCCACAATTCCATCCGTGACAACGTCACGCCGATGCTGCTGAGGAAGCGTTGTGTACATTTATTCTGCAGCTGGAGCTCGATCTCCGCCTGTAGAGAGTCGGGCTGCAAGATTTTCAGAAGCCGGTGGCTTTCCCCGTTTCCAGTAACCTATTGCTAGCCGCAAATAGCCGAAGCCTCTTTTCAGCCTTCTGCGGAGTGCCTCGGGGAGAAATGTTGCTAAGAGCCGGATTAAAGCCTGCGGATTTCCGGCACGGCAAAAACACTGCCAAAAAGCGAGTCGCGCTTCCCGGACACGACCGAAATCAAGCTTATCGCGACCTGTCGCAAATAACGTCTCAGCAAGCTTGGCATGTAAGAGAGGCTTTAACTCGGGAAAAAAGTTACGCTCGAGAAGCGTGGAATAAATGTAAACCGAGTTCTCGCGCTTATTGTGGTCGGGGCGGGCAGTCTCCATGCCTTCGTGAATTCGCCATCGACCCAGCCGCTCAGGCGTGTAATAAATCGGCCGCCCGGTTGTCGCAAGCAAGCATCCGATCCAATAATCATAAGCGCCGCCTACCTTGGGAACCAGCAATGACCAATCAACCGCCTCCTT
>JBJMGL010000017.1:0-10042 GCA_045807985.1 Bryobacteraceae bacterium | reverse complement strand
TTCCGCTCTGATTGCCCAGGACCCGACCTCCTATCTGACGCCGGCAGTGACGCGAGTGGGGGACCGGCTGGCGTGCCGCTGTGGCGGTTGCCGGAACACGGTGGGCAACTGTCCGATGCTGCACTGCCATTCAGCCGATCCGAAGCGGCAGCGTATTCACGAGATGAAGAAGGCCGGATTAAGCGATGATGCCGTCGTGAATACGTTTGTGCGCGAGGAAGGCGTAGTGGCGCTTTCGTCTCCACCTTCCGGCAGTATTGGCGGGTTGATTACCTGGGTGATGCCGGGCATTGCGCTGATCATTGGGTTCTTTATCTATTTGCGGTATGTGCGCGGAAATCAGCAAGCGCCCGCTCCGCTTTCCCCTGCGGATCTGGCCACGATGGAGCGGTTCCGAACGCAGATTGACCGGGATCTGGAAGAAGACCAATTGGAGCCGAATCGTAAACGGTCATGATTGTTGTTGCTGCGGCTGTGCTTTTGCTGGCTGCTCTTTTCTTTGTTTTGTTTGTGCGTCCGCAGGATGTGCCGGAGCCGGAGCCGGTTTCTCCGATTCAGCATTTAGAGGACCGCAAGCAGGCTATTTATGACAACTTGCGGGACCTGCAATTTGAATACAGGCTCGGCAAGCTTTCAGACGAGGATTATCAGCAAACGAAGCAATCTCTGCAGCGGGAACTGGCGACAGTGTTGGCGGAAACGGAAGAGGCGATCAAGCGTTTGGGTTTGACTCCGGTGCGGGTACCCTCGAAAGCCCGGAAAGCGCAAGAGCCTGCTCAAACCCTATGTCCGCATTGTGGCGCTCGTTTTTCGCAAGCATTGAAGTATTGCGGTGCGTGCGGGAGGGCTATCGCGTGAAGATTTTCCACCCTGGTGTTTTATTGTTGGCGGCGGGTTTGCCTCTATTTGCTGCGATTGACGGCACGGTGGTGAACCGTACAACGGGAAAGCCGCAGGCAGGGGTTAGCATTACACTGGTGAAGCCGGGGCAGGGGGGCATGAAGACGCTTGGAACGACCACGAGCGATGTGGCCGGGCGTTTTGTTTTCCAGCAGGATCAACCGGGCGGGGGACCGCAGCTCCTACAGGCGAACTATGCGGGCATCAATTACAACAAGTTGTTGACGCCGAATATCCCGACCTCTGGTGTCGAGCTGGATGTTTTTGAAACGACGAAATCGCCGGCAGTGGCGCGGGTGGCGCAGAACATGATGATCATGGAGCCTTCGCGCGGTGACTTTACCGTGAGCCAGACAATCATTGTTCAGAACGAGTCCAACACTACGTTTCATGATCCGCAGCAGGGAGACTTTCTTTTTTATCTGCCTCCGGCCGCCAATGGGCAGGTTCGGGTGAATGCGCGGGGCCCGCAGGGAATGCCGCTGCCGCGTCCGGCGGAGAAGACGAAAGAGAACGATATTTTCAAGATTGATTTTCCGATCAAGCCGGGCGAGACGCAATTTGAGATTAGTTATGTGCTGCCGGCCGGATCGCCGTTTGTGTTTCGTGGGCGCGTGGTGAATGTGAAAGGGATGTCGGCGGGTCCGCTGCGGCTGGTTGCCCCAAGCGGCGTGGCGCTGGCGGGAGACGATATTCAGTTAGTGGGGACGGAACCGAAGACGCAGGCAACGATCTACACCGTCACGGCACGAAACCTTTTCTCCGTCAATGTGACTGGTATTGGTTCGCTTCATCCTCCTGAGACTGCGGCTGATGAGGCGGATAGCCCGCAAGTGACGGAAGGAAAGCCGCAGATTTATGCTCATTTGCCGTGGCTGGTGGCGTTGGCCTTTGGCATTCTCGGTACCGGACTTCTCGTTCTGTTTCGTACATCGCCGGTAGGCTCGCCGTACCGCAGATGAGCGCAGCCGCGATTGAGCTTCAACACGTCTGGAAATTTTATGGCGATTATCCGGCGCTGCGCGATTACACGCTGGAGGTGAGCGAGGGGTCGTGTTGCGCCCTATTGGGACGGAATGGGGCAGGGAAGACCACGCTGCTTCGGATTTTGGCGGGATTATCGCCGTTTCAGCGGGGCGAGGTGCGGGTTTTCAAAAATGCGCCGCGTAGCCCGGAAGCGCGGCGGCGGTTGGGGTTTCTGGGGCATGGTATCGGAGTTTATGAAGACCTGACGGCGCGGGAAAACCTCCGCTTTTTTGCGAGTGTCGGGGGGGTGACGCCAAGCGTCGTTGAAGCTTGGCTGGAACGCGTTGGGTTAGCACGGGTGGCGAATATTCCGGTGCGGCAATTTTCCCGCGGCATGCGTCAGCGGCTGGCGCTGGCTCGTACGTTTCTGCACTCGCCGCAGGTTTTGGTGTTAGATGAGCCGTTTACTTCACTTGACGACCGGGCCATCCAGATGTTGAGCGAGTTGCTGGGGGAGGCTCGCGGACGGGGGGCGACCATTATTCTTTCCACGCACCAGCTTCGGGAAGCGCTGGCGATTGCCTCCCATGTGGCTTTGATTGAGAACGGCAAGCTGCGTTATGCCGGAGAACGCACGCCTGAGATGCTGGATGACCCTGGACTGCTGTACCGGCTCCACATGCAAGCGGACGGCGCGTGAGACTGCTGTGGCAGGCGCTATCGGTTGCGCGAAAAGACCTTTCCATTGAGATTCGCACGAAGGAGTCATTGAACGCGGCGGGAGCGTTTTCGATTGCTATTCTGCTGCTGTTTTCCTTTGCGTTTGATCCGTCGCCGGAGATGACCCGCGAGATTTCGGGCGGTTTGCTATGGCTGGTCTTCATTTTTGCCGGAGCTTTGGTGTTTAATCGCGGCTTTGCGCGGGAGTTGCCGAATGAATGCCTGGATGCGCTGCTGGCTGGCCCGCTTTCCCCGGCGGCTTTGGCGTTAGGCAAGGCGTTTGCGAACTTTGCGATGCTGCTGGTCATTGAACTGGTGTCGCTCTTTGTCTTCGGAATTTTCTACAACGTGCGATGGTGGCTGCGGCTGGGTGAGCTTTTTGCCGTGTTTGCGCTAGGCACTTGGGGCATCGCCGTGGTGGGATCGATCTTTGGGGCTTTGACGGTGAATTTGCGGTTGCGCGAGTTGATGCTGCCGGTAATTGTTTATCCGCTCCTGATTCCGTGGTTGATTGCCGCGATTGAGCTGACAAAGGCGTGCTTGAATGATCAGCCTTTGACGGCGGATCAGTTTCTTTGGGTGCGGGTGCTATTGGTGTTCGATTTCATTTTTACCGCTTTGTCGCTCACACTAGCGGAAACAATTTTGGTGAACTAGGAAGAGGGATTATTTTATGCGTGAACGAATTGCCATCGGGCTGGCAGCGCTGGCAGCGGTGCTTCTGAGCTATAACCTTTACCAAATGTTCCTTGGACTGCCGGATGAAGCGGCGCAAGGCGCGATTTACCGCATTCTTTTCTTCCACGCACCGGCTGCGATTACGGGGATGATCGGGTACTTTATCGCGCTCGGTTTCAGCGTGTATTATCTGGCTTCAAAAAACCTGCGCTTCGATGCGCTGGCCGCGTCGGTGATTGAGGTGGCGCTGGTTTTTTCGGTGGTCAACATTGTGACCGGCAGTATTTGGGCGCGTATCATCTGGGGCATCTGGTGGACTTGGGATTATCGGCTGACGTCCGCCTTGGTTTGTATTCTGATTTTCAGCGGTTATCTGATGCTGCGACGGGCTATTGATGAGCCGACGCAGCGGGCGCGGCTGTCGTCGGCCTTATGTATTTTCGGATGTGTCGATGTGGTGATTGTCTGGAAATCGATCGAGTGGTTCCGTAATCAGCATCCAAGTCCGGTACTGAGCATACGGACTGGCGGAGGCCGCATGGACCCTGCCATGGAAACGATCTTCTACTTGAACTTTCTAGCGATTCTGATGATTGCGACGGCTCTGGTGTTGATTCGCACACGTCAGGAATCGACGGCGCGGGAGATTGATTCACTGCGCCGGTTTGCAAACGCCGCATGATGAAATGAGGAGTTTATGGACGCGCGAAATTTTACTTACATGTTTTACGGCTTCTTGGCCGCTTGGCTGATTGTGCTTTTATACGTGGTCAGTCTGGCTCGCCGGGGAGCGCGCTTGAAGAAGGAACTGGAAGAGGTGCGGCACTTGTTTGCTTCGGGTGAAACGAATCAGTCGGTGCGGGTTGAGGAACGAATCCGCTAGCGATGCCATTTCTGCTAGACCGTCGGGGTTTTTTGAAGCAGTCTGCTGCCCTTGCGTCCGTTTTGGGCACCGGGCTCCAATTGCGGGCCGATTCGGGGACTGCGCGGGTGGCGCTACTTTCGGATACGCATATTGCGGTAGACCCGGAGGATACGTTTCGCGGATTCTTCCCGCACCGGAATCTGCGGACGGTTTGTGATCAGGTCAAGCAGAGTAAGTTTGATTTGCTGGTGGTGAATGGCGATCTGGCGCGGCGAAGCGGGCAGGAAGGCGATTATGCGGCATTTCGCGGCTTTATTGATCCACTGGCAGAGCAGATACCCGCTATTGTGACGCTGGGAAACCATGATGAGCGGAAGAATGCTCGGAGTGCTTTAACGAAGCGGGCTGGCGAGATTCAACCGGTGGAACAGAAGCTGGTAACTACGGTGGACGCCGGTCCTTTGCGCTTTGTGATGCTGGATTCGCTGCTGGTGACGAATATCTCGCCGGGACAAGTCGGCAAGGGGCAACGCGAATGGTTGAGCAGTTATCTCGACGGAGGAGGGCAGAAGCCGACGGCTGTTTTTGTGCATCACAACCCGGATGCGGAGAGCGACGGGGCGCTGGTGGATGCGGACCGGCTGCTGGCAATTCTTCGGCCTCGCCGCGCGGTGAAGGCCCTGATCTTCGGTCATACGCATGTTTATTCCTTCGACAAAACCGACGGGATGCATTCGGTGAATTTGCCTGCAATCGGGTACAACTTCACGGATGGAAACCCAGTGGGTTGGATCGATTCGACTTTTTCCAAGCGCGGTGCGAAGTTGCAGTTACATGCAGTGGCAGGCGAAAAGAAAGACGACGGGAAAATTACAGAACTGAATTGGCGTTAGCGTTGAACTTCTTTTGTACGATTGCCACGTTTGTTCTTTAAACCTCTCCATAGGTCGGTTAATTGGATTACCACTTGCCCGGCATCGAGCGCGCTATTGGCTGGAATCCAGCGGGGTTCCGTGTTTTTGTGATAAACCCAAGCGGCCCGCGATCCCGGTGCAATCACCCAGCAGTATTCAAATCCCTGTTCATGAAAGCGTTTGCATTTGTCAAGCAGTTCGTCAATGGTTTGATCTGGCGGTGAAAGGATTTCTACACAAAGAAGAGGCCAATGTCCGGGCATGATGTACTTCCACGCCTCGGCATCTTCCGCCTGAATGACTGCAATATCCGGTCTTAGCCAGTGGTCTTCGCGGATTTTGGCTAAAGGGTCACCAAGTACCCATAGCTCCTGATCGGTCAACTTTTCAGTTTGCTCACTAAGCAGACGACCGAGCCAGATCATCATCATGCTGTGGAATATGCTGACCATTGGTTTAGCTCGCAGTTCTCCATCAATTAACTCGAACCGTTCGGAAGTGTCGTTACCGAAAAGCCTTTCAAGAATTTGCGGAGCTACGGTTGTTGCCATAATGTGGCCTCCCGTTCACTATAGCGATTTGTCCCATTAGTCGCAGAAGTAAGCTTACTATAAGACTAGGTTAAACTAGTTTGATAAGAGTTATGGAAACAGTAGGATCGTTTGAGGCGAAAACTCATCTAGCAGCATTGCTTGATCGAGTAGCGAAGGGGGAAAGGATTACCATTACAAGACACGGAATTCCCGCTGCCATTTTGGTGCCAGTTACACAAACGGAGACAACGCTGTCACATAAAGAAATTGTGCAGGGCATGCGCGAACTACGTCAACGTGTAAAGCCTGGCAAGATGAATACTCGCGAGATGGTGAATGAGGGAAGGCGCTTTTGAAATTTGTGGTCGTTGATGCTTCAGTGGCGCTTGCCTGGTGCTTTCCTGATGAAGCCAGCAATTATGCGGATGGAGTTTTAGTAGCGCTTGAAGGAAAAAAATTCTAGTTCCGGCTGTATGGAGTTTAGAAATCGCCAATGCGATTTTAACGGGCGAGAGACAGAAGCGTTTGGGCCAGCTAGAAGTGCAGCGTTTCATCACGTTACTTGCAAGCCTTCCTCTTACACAGGATGTATTGCCGGCAAACCAGTATGTAAGGGATGTTCTTCCTCTTGCGAGAGAGTACGGCCTTTCGGCTTATGATGCTGCTTATCTTGAACTCTCCATCCGGCAGAATGCGCCACTTGCCACACTCGACAAAAAATTGCGGAATGCCGCGCAAAAGGCGGGGACAGCAACTTTTGAGGGAGATCCGCCCGAATAAAGTTAAGCTTAACTGGAACTTGGCCCATAGAGCTTTCCCTTGAGATTCGACCGGAGCGGATTTATTCTCGGATTGGATGGCTTCCTCGGATCGCGACCGCGTTGATTTACTGCAGGGGACGTTAGATCTTCTGATTCTGCGTACGCTGCTGCAAGGGCCGGCTCATGGACATACCATTGCGCACGCGATTGAGCAAAATTCGGAAGAGGTTTTGCAGGTGGGGCATGGATCGCTGTATCCGGCTTTGCAGCGGTTGTTAAAGCGTGGTTTTGTGGTTGCCGCCGATGGAGTTTCCGAGAACAACCGGAAAGCGCGTTTTTACAGATTGACAGCCAAGGGCCGTAAAGAACTCCACGCGGAAACTTCGAAGTGGATGCGTATCTCGCAAGCGATTATGCGGATTCTTTCGCCCCTTCCAGAAGAAAGCGGGCGATAGGAGCTTCATATGCGGCTTTGGCGCAGGCGGCGGGAAGAGGCTCTGGCAGACGAGATCCGGGAGCATATTGAAGCGGAAACGCAGTTGAATATCGAGCGCGGCATGACTCGGGACGAAGCGCGATCGGCAGCATTGCGCCGATTCGGGAATGTAACTCGCTCGACCGAGGAATCCAGGGCTGTTTGGCGCTCTATCTGGATGGAGCAGCTTTTGCAGGACCTCCGCTATGCGCTTCGGATGTTCCGCAGAAACCCTGTGTTCTCGATTACCACGATTTTGGTGATTGCGGTGGGAATTGGCGCAAGCACTTCCGTGTTCAGCGTGGTGGACCGGGTGTTATTCCGCAGCCTTCCTTACCCAGATGCGGAACGGGTGATTTCAGTGGGCATCAATGCGCCCATTCTGGACTTTGATTTTCTATTTGCCAATGATTACCTTTACTTGCGTCAGGCCGCGTCGCCCTTCGAATCGCTAACGTCGTGGACGGGCGTGCCTGATTGCGATCTCACGGAAGAGCGGCCGTTGCGCCTTGCGTGTGGGCAAGTGGAAGCAACTTTTTTGCCGACTTTAGGCCTTAGTCCATTGATAGGGCGGAATTTTACGCATGATGAGGATCGGCCCAATGCGCCCAAAGTGGCGCTGATTTCTTCGGGTCTGTGGCGGTCACGTTATGGCGCAAGTCCCCAAGTTTTAGGAAAACTCATCTCTCTTGTATGGCAGCCCGACCCGGATTATTGGTGTGCTTCCCTCGTTCATTGAGAAGCTTGCTGTTTGAGGTACAGCCGGAAAATCCTACTCTGTTTATAGGAACTGCTTTTACTTTGCTCCTTGTCGCGTTTGCGGCAACCACACTGCCTTCTCTCCGTGCGGCACGTGTTGATCCGACCGTGGCGTTACGGCAAGAGTAACGAGCGGCAATTGTTGATTTACCCTTATCTTCTACTTTCTCAATAGTTTCCGTTGTGTTACTCTGTAAAAGTATAGATCGAGATTAAGGAAAAGACGAGGAGTATCGTTTTCTAGCATGGCCCTGGCGGTAGAACAAAAGTCGCAAGTGATTGAGAAGTACAGAGTCCACAAATCGGATTCCGGATCGCCAGAGGTTCAAATTGCTCTTCTGAGTCAGGCTATTCTTCAGCTTACGGAGCATTTTAAGACGCATCAGAAAGATCATCATTCGCGGCGCGGTTTGCTGACAAAAGTGGCGCAGCGCCGAAAGTTGCTGAAGTATCTGAAAGATCGTAGTCCGGAGCGATACCAGACCTTGATTCAGAGTCTTGGCATCCGTCGTTAGGAACGGTTCTCAAAAAGGCGCGAGAGGTGTGCGGCTTATTCGTAAGCTTACTCATCTCTGTTGTTCGCGCTAAGGCCGCTTAGAATGCTGCATGCGGAATGTTTGAGTTATAATCCACGTAAGTTCATTACGCCCATTCTCCTTTCTGCTCTCAGTCCTCACTTAATCCCGAAGTGGTCCGCACACCGAAATTGTTTTGGTGGCGTGTACTTTAAACAGACGTCTATCACGCATCGGGAAGTTTTTCATGTCGCATACAGTTGAAATCGACCTTTATGGGTCAAAAGTCTCATTGGAGACTGGCAAGATCGCCAAACAGGCGAACGGGTCTGTTGTTGTTCGCTCAGGAGACTCGGTGGTGCTGGTCACCGCTTGCTCCGCTGAGAAGCCGAAGCCGGGAGCTTCCTTCTTTCCTCTGACGGTGGACTACCGCGAGTACATGTATGCCGCGGGCAAGTTTCCGGGCGGATTTATTAAGCGCGAAGGACGGCCCTCTGAAAAAGAGATCCTCACCAGCCGTTTGATTGACCGTCCGGTGCGGCCGCTGTTTCCGGAAGGTTATGCCCATGAGACGCAGATCATTGCCATGGTTCTGTCCGCCGATCCGCAGCATGATCCTGGCGTGTTGGCGATCGTTGGCGCGGGAGCGGCACTTGCTATTTCTGACATTCCGTTTCATCATGTCCTGGGCGGCGTTCGCGTTGGTTTGATGAACGGCTCTTACCGGGCCAATCCCAGCTATGACGAAACGAAAGACGCCAAGCTGAGCATTGTGGTCGCAGGCACCGAGCAGGGCATTGTCATGGTGGAAGCGGCAGCCAATGAGGCGTCCGAAGCCGAAGTGGTCGAGGCCATTGAGTTTGGTCACGAGTGCTGCAAGAAGATCGTTGCCGCTGTCCGGGAACTGGCGGCAGCTGTAGGCAAGACAAAACGCGAGTTTACGCCCGCCGCGACGAATTTGGCAGTCATGAACAGAATCTCTGATTCGATTCGTCATGATTTGAGCGATGCTCTGAATACGGAAAAGTACACCAAGCTGGAAAGTTACAGCCGTATTGATGAGGCGAAACAGAAAACGCTGGCCCTCTTTGATGAGGATTTAGAGCAGGCGGAAGCGGGCAAGGCTTTTGATGCTTTAAAAGAACGAATTTTCCGTGATGAGATGTTGAAGGACCGGCGCCGTCCGGATGGCCGTGCGTTTGATCAGATCCGTCCCATCACTTGCGAAGTGGGAGTGCTGCCTCGCACTCACGGCTCGGCAATCTTTACTCGCGGTGAAACGCAGGCCTTGGTGACGACGACGCTGGGCACCAAGGATGATGAGCAGCGGATTGAATTGTTCGATCCGACTGAGACCTCGAAGCGCTTTATGCTCCACTACAACTTTCCGCCATTCAGCGTGGGTGAAGTGGGCTTTATGCGTGGTCCGGGTCGGCGTGAAATCGGGCATGGCGCGTTAGCTGAGCGTTCGCTCTCGCCGATGATTCCGGATGAGAAGGATTTTCCCTACACGCTGCGCGTGGTGAGCGACATTCTGGAATCGAATGGGTCCAGTTCCATGGCGAGTGTTTGCGGCGGAACGCTGGCTTTGATGGATGCAGGCGTTCCTTTGGCTAAGCCGGTGGCGGGTATTGCCATGGGTTTGGTGATGGAAGGTGACGCTTATGCGGTGCTGACCGATATTGCCGGCGCGGAAGATCACTACGGTGATATGGATTTTAAGGTCGCGGGCACCAAGGACGGCATTACCGCCCTGCAAATGGACATCAAGGTCCAGAACGTGACGACCAAAATCATGGCGGAAGCTTTGGAGCAGGCGCGTCGTGGACGGCTCGAAATCCTCGATAAGATGAATGCCGCGATTTCCACCCCGCGGGCACAGCTTTCCCAGTATGCGCCGCGCATTTACACGACTAAGATTCCAACCGACAAGATTCGCGAGTTGATCGGCCCGGG
>JBJMGL010000016.1:0-2391 GCA_045807985.1 Bryobacteraceae bacterium | reverse complement strand
TGCACTATCCAAGGCAAGAAGAACGTCCTGGTAAGTTCGCGGCGTTTGAGGGCTGCCCAGGTCATCCACGCGCTGTTTCATCTGCTTCAGAAGCAGCTCAACGGCAGGCTTGACATGTTCCGCTGTAATGGCGTTGAACGGAATTGGAAAACGCTCTGAAAGGAGCGGATTACTCGCAACAGCTTGATCTTCTAATACTTGTTCCGACATAAAAACTGTGGCGCGCTACCAAACGCGGCATCCTCTAGCCGCATTGCATTTGTCGCCAGCCTTGCAGCCAAAGGCTTGGCTAAACTGCGGCATGTTCGACACAACCCCGTTCGTACGGAACTTACCGGGCGAGTGCGGATCAGTCTGCGCCAGCAGCCGCGCTTCTTCCGGCCTCACATTGTTGCACCACACCTGCGCAAATCCGAGAAAGAATTGTTGTGCTTGCGTGTAGCCGTCCGTCTTTTGTTGCGTCGAAAGACCCTTCTTCGATAAATTGTCCAGCAACGCCAGATAGGCGAGCCGGATACCCCCGTTATCAGCCGTATTCTCTCCCAGGGTCAATTTCCCGTTCAACTCAACACCGGAAACCGGACTGAATGCGCCGTATTCGTTCACAAAACAATCAGCGAGCTTCTCAAACTTCTCGTTGTCGCTCTTCTGCCACCAGTTCTTCAAGTTGCCGTCGGCATCAAACTGGCGACCCTGATCGTCAAAGCCGTGCGTCAGTTCGTGTCCGATCACCACGCCAACTGCTCCGTAATTTGTCGCATCACTCGCCTGGTTCGAGTAAAAAGGCGGCTGCAGAATGCCGGCCGGGAAGTTGATATTGTTTTGCGTTGGGTCGTAATAAGCGTTCACGGTCGGCGGCGTCATACCCCACTCCTGGCGGTCCACAGGCTTGCCGATCTTATCGCGCTGCCGCTTGCTCTCGAACTCGTTAGCCCGGTACCAATTTCCGAAGTAATCATCCCGCACGACTCTGACCGACGAGTAATCGCGCCATTTCTCGGGATATCCGATCTTATTCGCCACCGCATGCAGTTTCACCAAAGCTTCTGTTTTTGTCTGCGGACTCATCCACGTCAGCGAGTTAATGTCGTTCGCCATCTGCTTTTCGATCTCACCCACCATTTCAAGCGTCCGCGCTTTTCCCTGCTCTCCAAAGGTCTTCTCTACGAATCTGCGGCCCAGCGCTTCACCAAGCTCTGCATCTGTCGCTGAGACGCATCGCTTCCAGCGCGGCCTTTGTTCCGTGGTTCCCGATAAAGTACGTCCGTAGAAATCGAAGTTCTCACCCACGAACGCCTTCGGTAGCCGTCCGGCGCTGGCCGTGAGGTAGTGCCAAGTCAGGTAATCCTTGAGATCACTCATGCTTTCTTTCTGTAAAAGCGTTCCAAGCGCCTTAAAGAAATCCGGCACTGCCACGTTCAAGGTGGAAAATTCAGGCGTTTGCAAACGGGTGAAAAACTGATTGAACTGGAACGCAGGCGTTAACTTCTGCAGGTCGGTTCTCGACATCTCATGGACAAGCAGTTGCGGATTGCGCCGCGACGTGACGTCGAGCGAAGCTTTCGCGAGGTCCGTCTCAATCTGCATAATCACCCTGGCTTTTGTTGCCGCCTCTGCGGCGGGCACGCCGATTAAGCTCAGCATTTTCCCGATATGAGTGACATATTTTTGGCGGATCTCCTGCGACCTGGCATCTGTCCGGAAGTAAAAGTCTTTCTCCGGCAGGCCGATACCTCCCTGATCCATATCCGCAATGGTCATCCTTGCGTTCTTAGGGTCCGGTGTAGCGTCAAATGTAAAGAACACGCCGACTTGGCGCTCGTGTAACCGCGCAATCTCATCCAATAAGTCCTGCTGATTGCTGACACGTGATATGCGCTCCAGTTCTGACTGAAGCGGGTCTGCACCTCGCTTCTCAATTGTTGCTTCGTCCATGCAGGATTGATAAAAGCCGCCAATCTTCCCGTCAATGGCGGATCGGTCCTGATGCTGCTGCGACTCTTCCAGAATGGCCCCCAGTTCCTTCTGGTTTCTCTCATACAGCTGATCGAAAGTTCCCCAACTGCTTTGATCTGCGGGAATCGGATTGTTTCTCATCCAGCTTCCGCAGGCATATTGATAAAAATCCTGGCAAGGATCAGCACTTTTATCGATGGCACTTAGGTCAAGGCCGCTTTGTGAACCGGCAATTTTGCCCGACTGCGCAAAAAGGCTACCACTCAGAAAACCAAAGCACAGGAGGAGCCGGGCGAGAGGAAAAATCTTCATCTATCCCTAGTGTAATTAGTCGCTTACCAGACACGGCAGCCATCAGCAGCCACCATCGGTTGACCTGCCGAACAACCAAACGCCTGGGCGAATTCCGGCTGATTCTGCACTGTGCCGATAACC
>JBJMGL010000015.1:0-6328 GCA_045807985.1 Bryobacteraceae bacterium | reverse complement strand
TCCGCAAACGACGGAGTTCATCAATCGTATTTCAGAGTTGTTGATATATCTCTTGCCTCACTATATTCGCGAGGGCAAAAGCTATCTCACCATCTCTTTCGGCTGCACAGGCGGCCATCACCGTTCGGTTCTGATCGCGCATGAGATCAACAAGCGCCTGAAAAAAGCGGGATTCGCCGTAAAAGAACGTCATCGTGATGCCGAACGCCAGTAAGCTTGGCAAAACAACGTCTCAACAAGCATTGCCGGATCGCGGAAACGCATGAGGGTCGCGCTCTTCCGGTGGGCCATCAACGCACTGGAGGTCTTTTTCAATCGCTACTCTGAGCAAAGATCCGTTAGCAGGCAGGTCGAAGTACATGCCGATGGCTTCGCTGTTAGCCCACTCCTTTACATCATTGCCTGGAGCTGATACCCGGATCACTCCGTCCTCAAATGACGCCGCGGTGTGTTGCCCATAGGGTTCCAGGATGTACCGCATACGCGCGTTGCCGGGAAAGCTCACGTCCTCCTGTAACGCGACACCCGCGGCCAATTCATCCACCTCACGCTGGTTCACGCGAAGGCGAAGGCTATTCTGACGAAAACGCAGCTTCATCTCTTACAATTTTATCCGCCACTCACCCGAGTAAATATTAAACCGCCGCTCGCGGGCAAAGCCAACCAGCGTTACCCCAAACTCGCGCGCTGTCTCGATCGCCAAGCTCGACGGCGCTCCTACGGTCACCAGCATGCCGCCGCCCGCCATCACAGCCTTCTGAACTAATTCAAAGCTGCTTCGGCTGCTCAGAAACAGGATGCGATCACGCAGGGGCAGCCCGCCCTGCAACAAGCAGGAGCCGATTAATTTATCCAACGCGTTATGACGGCCTATATCTTCGAATACTTGCTCGACCTCTCCCTTTGTATTGACGAGAGCAGCAGCGTGCAGACCGCCTGTTTTCGAAAAAGCCTCCTGCTTCTCGGCCAGTAACGCTGGCAGTTTCTCCACAAGCGACGCTTCCGCCACCAGACTGTCATCACCGGCCGGGTAATCGGGCTGCGCAATTGCATCACGGCTGCGCTTCCCGCAAACTCCGCAACTGGAATTGACTACCGAATTGCGCTGGAGCTTCCAGGCGTCCAGATCAACGCTGCGGGCCAGTTCCGCCACGATCTCATTCGATGGCTCCGTGCCTAGAGCGCGCAAATCAACGAGATCGTCACGGCTGCGAATCACGCCTTCTGATAAAAGCAGGCCTGCCGCCAGTTCGCGGTCGCTCCCGGGCGTTCGCATCGTTAGGGCAAGACTCTGCGTATGCATGACATCCTTGAACCAGTAGCTCACCCGAATGTCGAGCGGTTCTTCGGACGCAACTGCGTCCACCATTCTTTCCATCTGTCCGTCGCGGATACGCTTGATATCAAAACGGCGCACAAGTGAGGCGCTATCGTCGTCCATACAGCCGAGCTATACAGGTTCGGCTTTCGCCATGCTGATAGGAGCCAGCGATTCGTCCTGTACGTGCGCTTCCCGAACCCGCCGCATGAATAAGGCAGCCAGAAGCAGACAAACGCCTCCCATGATCACCGCTTTCATACGATCGTTTCCGAAAAGGTTCGTCATGATCAAGCCGAAAAACAGGGCCGAAAGAATTTCAGGGATCACAATGAAAAAGTTAAAAATGCCCATATAGATTCCCATTTTGTTCGACGGAATAGCGGATGCCAGAATCGAATACGGCATCGATAAAACGCTGGCCCAGGCAATCCCCACGCCAGCCATGGGCAGGAACAACAACCACTTGTTACTAATGAAAGCGACCGAGATCAACCCCAATGCGCCTAGCAACAGACAAAGCGAGTGTGTTCCGCGTTTGCCCAGGCGATCGGCAACAGCCGGTAAAAGGGGCGACACCAGGGAGCAAACCGCATTGTAAACGCCTGAGCAACTTCCAGCCCAGATTACGCCTTCGGTATATGCTGCATCGCTTGGGGAGCGTGCGCCGAAAACATTGTGCGCCACTGCTACCGCAAAGTACAGGAACATGCAGAACAATCCCATCCAGGTCAGGAACTGCACCAGAGCCAGTTGCCGCATGGTAACAGGCATTTCCTGAACCGCTTTTACAATTTCTCCAAAATCGAAGCGCTTGGCTGTCTTCAAACGCTCACGCTCTTGTGCGGAAGGCGGGTACTCTTTTGTAGTAAAAACTGTTAATAGAACCGCCCCTAGGAAAGCGATTGCGCCGATAGTAAAAGCCACCCGCACCACCTCCGGTATGGCCCGGCCCCCCACTGTGTTCCCGGTTGGCAATATTCGCTGCAAAAGCTGCGGTAGATAAGAGGCACCTACACTTCCCACCCCGATGAAGAAGCCCTGCATAGTAAAGCCTCTGGCCCGCTGTTCGTCGGGCAGCATGTCCGCCACGAAGGCACGGAACGGCTCCATGCTGACGTTGATGGAGGCATCCAGAATCCAGAGCAGACCAGCCGCCATCCACAGTGCGGAACTTCGTGGCATTAAGATAAGGGCGCAGGAACTCAGCAGTGCGCCTGTCAGGAAGAAGGGCCGCCGCCGGCCCAAACGACCCCAGGTGTTATCGCTCCAGTGGCCGATAACCGGCTGCACCAGTAAGCCTGTCAACGGCGCGGCTAGCCAGAGCAGTGGCAATTGGCCCGGTTCAGCGCCCAGATATTCATAGATCGCGCTCATGTTGTTCATCTGCAGAGTCCAGCCGAACTGTATTCCCAGAAAGCCGAAACTCATATTCCAGATTTGCCAAAAGCTCAGGCGCGGTTTTTCCATATTGGATGTACACTCAACTGGCAGCTAACTTATCAGAGTCTCGGTAAAAACTTTAAATCGCACTTGCGCTATCTTGTCGTCAACACTGCCTATGCAAGCAGCCGGAATTAATCATGTCGAGCTCGTCATTCTCCTTCTGCTTCTGCTTGTTGCCGTGTTAGCGGCATTGGCTAAGCGAATCGGCATCCCCTACCCCATTATTCTTGTTATTGGTGGGCTGTGCCTGAGCTTGGTGCCCTACGCGCCTCGCGTCACGCTGAACCCGAACGTTGTTTTTCTTATTATTCTGCCGCCGCTGATCTTCTTTGCGGCGTTCCATACTTCCTGGCGTGAGTTCCGCCGCAACTTGGTCAGCATTTTCATGCTTGCCTTCGGCCTGGTTGGTTTTACGGTATTCGGAGTCGCCTTGGCGACGCGCTGGATGCTGCCGGACTTTGATTGGCCCCTCGGATTAGTGCTCGGCGCGGTTGTCGCGACCACTGACCCTATCTCGGCCACTGCGACTGCCCGGAGACTAGGCATCCCGCGCCGCCTGACAGATTTACTGGAAGCAGAAAGCCTGGTCAATGATGGCAGCGGCTTGGTAGCCCTTAAATTTACAGCCGCTCTCGTCATCACGGGCGTGACCCCAACCTTTACCGAAGGAGTAGGGCAGCTTTTCTATCTGATCACGGCAGGTATTGCCGTGGGCATGATTACTGGCGTAATTTTTGATTGGATCGAGCGGAACATCTCGGAAGCGCCTATCGAAATTACCATTAGCATTGCCATTCCCTACATTGCCTACCTCGCCGCCGAGGCTGCCGGCTGCTCCGGGGTGATGGCGACCATCGCCTGCGGTCTTTTCCTTGGCCGTCGCAGTTCTGGCTATTACTCCCTTCATGCCCGCATCGAATCTTTCGCTGTTTGGCGAACCATCGATTTCGCTCTGAACGGCGTCGTCTTCTTGGTTCTTGGCTTGCAGCTTCCCACAATTCTTTCTGAAATCAGGGGCTTTAGCATGGCCAGTCTCCTTGCCTATGCTGCCCTGTTTTGCGCCGTGGTCATTCTGCTTCGCCTCGTTTGGGTCTTTCCGAGCGTATGGTTGATCTCCCGCCTTCGGTCCCGTTTCCGCTCCGGACTGGCTGAACCATTTTCGAAGCGCGCCGCCTTCATAGTCGGCTGGTCCGGAATGCGCGGCGTTTTAGCCTTAGCCGCTGCCATCTCACTTCCGGAAAAGCTAAACAGCGGAGGGGCCTTCCCCCACAGAAATCTCATCATCTTTCTCACCTTCTGTGTTATTTTCACCACCCTGGTTCTACAAGGGTTGAGCCTCCCGCCCCTCATTCGACAGCTCGGTTTAAGCGGATCAACGGGCACTAGGGAGGAAGAAGAGACGGCTCGTCGCGAGATGATCTCTGCCGCCCTTGCATCACTGGAACACATGCGCGGTGAGAATTCGCCGGAGCAGGAGGAAATTCTCGACCAAATCGAGCTTCACTACCAGCGCCGTTGGGCGTTGCTCGAAGAAGAAATCAACCAGTCAAGTGAGTCCGTCAATGGCACAGTGACCAGAGAGCACGTGCGGCAATACGAAGCGATTGAGCGTCAGCTTCGCGCCGTAGAACGCTCAGTCGCATTGAAGCTGCGCGATGAAAACAAGATTCACGATGAAGTACTGAGAGAGTTAGAGCGGGAACTGGACTTGCTGGATGCGCGGTACAGCACCTGATGAATATCAGGTAAGTGATTGAGCGTCTTTGGTTGCCTTATTTGTCACATCTGTTCGCATCGACATACAACATTTAGCCTGCCTCTTGCGTCAGAATCGACCCGCAATAACGTGCTCAAACGAGCCCAGCATAGAATTCGGGACTGTGCTATGCGTGCTCGGGTTCGGATCTGGAGGATACCGGCGTCCTGGAATAGAAAATGGATTTGCCGTAAGGAGCCAGTTGCATTAACAGATCGAAGTCCGAGACATTGCGGGTGAGCACACTACACCCATGCTTTGCGGCTGAGAGGAATAGCAGGGCATCGTTCATCGCTCTCCGCTGCTCGGATTTCCCGTACTTCTGGAGCCGAGCCAAAAGTCCCGCCAAGATACCCGCCTCACGCCAGACTTCCCGGTCTGGGTTGAGGATCCGGTGAGTTGGCCGCCGTTCGACTGAGGCAAAAACTTGTTGAACAGCCGTCCGTGTGTTCGGATGATTTGGGTCGAGTAGGCCGGCAAGCGCGGTTAGTTCGGATTCTGTAACTGTCGAATGCCACATTTCAGTGAGGCGCAACGAAATTTCCACCTCTCGTGGTAGCGTTCCCTGAAGTTCATCGACGTAAACCGTTGTGTCAAGCAGCAGCTTAGGAAAGGGCCGTTGAAGTTGGCCAAGGAAGGTCAGTTCCGAACGATCTCTAGTCCTGAGCGGCTTGTTGTACTTCTCCGGCTTGAGCCGCAACGAACGCCGGAGTGCTGGATCAGAACTCAAGTTCGAGAGAAGGATCAATCGTGCCGCGTTGAGAGTAGAGCCATTCCGCGTAATCGTCGGCCACAACGATGTTCGCGAGAGCGGCTTCGAGCAGTTTTGTGTCTGAGGTGATACCCGTCTTTCGTTTGGCTTCGGCTACCAGTTTCTCTGGCATTCGTCCCCGGATCACGAACGTACGCTGCCCCTTCAGCAAACCCTTTTTCTCTGCGATGGTGACCGCGTCTTGCAGACTTTCGCGTTGCGCGGGAATTACCTGGAGAGCGCTTTGGCTCTCTTTGGCGCGAATGGGCTTGCTTGATTTGGTTTCCGGCAGTGCGGCACGCGATCCCATCGAAACCTCCCGTGTTTAACGTAGCACAGGACAATTAGATCTGTAGCATGCCGCTATAAGCTCACCTAAATGGCCGGGGAGAAAACCAGCCCTGATTCGGACAATTCTGCATCTGCGCCTATATAGCATTTTGCCTGCTTTTCTGTGGCATACTGTAGCGAGAAGTAGCTTACGAATACCACCAACGCACAGATCGGCAACTGGCTGGGCCTCCCGCCTCCCGCCACGGAAGGCGAGATGCTTCGCCTCGTGGAAGAGCGGCTTGCTCCATCCGTGATCAAACGGCTGGTCACGCTTGGGTTGGAGCGATGGGAAATCGATGCCGTGGTGATCCCGTCCCGGACGCTCCAACATCGCCGTCGCGCCGGGAAAAACTGACAGTGAGGAATCCGACCGTGTGCTGCGCGTCATCCGGGTCCTTTCGCTGACGGAGTCCGTGTATGGAAGCCGCGAACGGGCCCTCGCCTGGCTGCGCAAGCCTCACGCACGGCTCGACGGACGCACGCCGTTTTCACTACTGAAGACCGATACGGGTAGCCGGATTGTCGAGGAGATGCTCATCCAGATCGACGAAGGAATGGTCGCCTGATCTGGTCCTCTGGAGGATCAGTAATCATGCGGATCTCGCGGGAATCGGCGGTTTGCGCTGCTCGGCGCGATGGCATTCCCAAGGACACCGCGTCGTCTATCTCGCATGGTCCCCCTCAGCCGCGCTGATTGAAGCGATGGTGCATCTCGAGTTCCCCG
>JBJMGL010000014.1:0-3105 GCA_045807985.1 Bryobacteraceae bacterium | reverse complement strand
TTTCACGTTTTCTCGCTCTGCTTTTGGGTTTGGGTATTAATCTCTGGGCCTGGATCTTGATAAATCGTTTGTTTTACCGAGACCCAGGAGGAGTATGGCACAGAATCTCACAAAGCCACGACCTGACCAGGACGCACTCGGGTACCATAAGCAGTGCAGCAGCAAGCATTGAGAAAGTGGGCTGAGGGTTGGATAGCTGTCTTCGGGTTCTGTGTTCTGTTCACAGTGTTCGAAGTCACTCGGCCTTTTACTTTTGAGCTACGGCTACAAATCTCCTCGTCAACGGCTTCGACCGCCCAACTGTTTTCAGATAGAGGCAGAGGCTACAACGAGCTCGACTCCATTGCGATACCAATCGATGCGGAAAGCCCGAATCAGTTTGAGAAGCTGACTTTCAAGCTGCCAGGAGCTACCATTTACTCCTTGCGCTTCGATCCAATCACAACGGAAGGAACAATCCTTGTCAAGAACGTCAAGATAACGGCCGGGTCGCGCGACGTACTGGAGATCGCACCATCGCAGATCGTTCCCCTCAACCAAGTTCGGTCCATTACGTCCGGGAGAAACCAAGCCGTTATTAGAACCACTGAGCACGCCGATGATCCAGGAGTTCGGTTTGTTCTTAATCAGCCTGTGAATTTTAAAGGTCTGCTGATCAGAGAACGCGCCGCAGCCCTTGCTATAGGCAACGGCGTTCTTATCGTGCTTGGCATTCTGTTCCGGCGCAAACAGGAGGCAATCTGGAAAACGCTGAAGGCGGCGTTTGCTAAACCTCACTGCCGCCTTCAGGCCATGGCTGACCAGATCTCAGTAACGGACTTCATTCGTTTTGATGCTCACGCCCTATGGTTCTACTTAGCTTGCTTTGCGGTTTTTTTATGTACTAGCATGGCCGACCTCAACGGATCTTCCCTAGGCATGTACCGGATCGTGCACGGTCAGCGGCCCGACAATGTATTCGGCACGCCGAGACCCGTTCGCTCGGACGAATGGGCTTATCACACACCGGTCATCATGAATCAAAGTTTGCGAGCAGACCAATTCGCGCTTACTCATTCGGCTCTCGGGGAGCACTCGGCAGCGCTCATTGGATGCGTTCCCGTAAAACATATATCTACTTTGTTCAGACCGCAGTTCTGGGCTTTCTTTGTTTTACCAGTTGATTACGCCTATGCCGTGTATTGGCAGATGAAGGCATTTATTCTTTTATGCGGAGTATTCACATGGCTACTCCTGCTCACAAACTCAACGTTTTGGTCCGTGGCAGGCGCATTGTGGTACTTCTTTTCTCCTTTTACGCAATGGACTTACTCATGGTCTTCCCTGCTCCCTGAATCAGTCGGCCTTATTTGCCTAGTCATGGTATTTTCCTGTTTCTTAATCGTGGGACGGAATCGTATTGCGTTAACGCTTTCAGCATTTGGGTTGGCAAGTTGCGTGATCAATTTTGCATTGTGCGCTTATTTACCTCATCTCATCCCATTGTTCTGGCTAGCTAGTTTTTACTTTGTCGGCTGGTGTGTGGCGAATCGGGCTGCAATCTGGCGAAAGGAGAGCAGAATAAGCAGATCAGCCGCTCTGGCTGGAGCAGCCGTCATTACGGGTATTGTAGGAGCCCTTGTATACGTTGATGTGAAAGACGCGATTGTTGGCATCGCCAACACGGTTTATCCAGGAAAGCGCATCTACCCCGGAGCAAACACATCACCGGAGCTTCTGCTGTCGCACTTCCTGGACTGGACCGCCACCGAGCGGCACTTGCCTGCTGTTCTTGGAAGCATCTCCGAAGCGGCGGGATTCCTGTGGCTTGCTCCAGTGACTGTATTCTTTTCAGCGCGCCTGGATTTGTCAAGACAGAAAAGGGCTGCCCTCCTTTCGCTTTGGTGTATTTTTCTTTTTATCCTTGCCTGGATGTTGCTGCCCGTACCTGTCGGCATCGCGAAATTGTTTGCTCTCGATAGAACAGGGTGGACACGGTGTTTACCAGCTCTTGGACTGGCTAATATCGCCATTGTCTCCCTCTGCGCTACAACGTGTATTCGAAGAGCCACGGAATCAGCACAGACTGGAGCCAAAATTCATTGGTTCACATCCGAAAATGTTCTGCCTATTGCCGGAGTATTCTGCTTATTACTGGTTATTCTCTCGCAAACGAATCAAGTTTTAGGGAGTTTTTATAAGACGCGTGAGATCTTGCTTGCCACCAGCCTAACCACGCTTTTTGTGGTTTTGATGCTACGCCGTCTGACAAGAGCGCTTGCTTTCACCCTGGTTCTCAGTCAAGCTGCCGCATTTGGATCGGTGAATCCTTGGGAGCGGGGGTTGAAACCCATTACAGATACCGACGCATTTCAGTACTTCCAAACTCATCGTGAAATGCTCCGGCATAAATGGATTTATTTTGCTGACGGGGTCATGGCACCCGGATTTCTCGAAGCCATGGGTTGCGATGAATATACGGGCCTGCACCTTCTGCCGGATATCGATCACTTTCAAATTTTCAGAGCGAGGGGTTATAACATGGCGGCCGTCAACAGTTCCGGATTCTTTTTAGCGCATGCGATTGACAACCGTTCCCCTGATTATGTCAAACAGACTCAGATCGGTGTCGCGGAGTGGTATGTGAGCCCAACAGATCCGGTTTTGAAACAACTCGGAATTGAGTATGCCGCCTTTGACAGAAGGCCCACTCCTGCCATTGCTTCGGGTTTAATTCCCGTTCGTGACGCTCCTATTAGCAATATCTGGCTCTACCGTCTGCCCTAAACCTTGCGGCAGGCCTTTATACATAATTTAAGGAGAGACATGTGCCCCCGTTGTCATTCGAACGACCTTCATCGATCCACCACCTGGAGACTCCGTGATGCTCTGATGAGGATCTGGGGCATGAAAGCCTTTCGATGCCTGCAATGCCGCGCCCGGTTTTACCTGCCTTCTCGGTTTGACGAAAAAATCAGGGCGGATCGGGAGTGGCTCCATTCTGCTGAAAAAGGCAGACGTTCGCAAAATAGCAAGACCGATCGCCATTAATTGTTTGTCCTCGCTACAATCGTAGACATGTTGCAGCCTACCGAGAAGATTTGGTACAACGGCAAGTTCATTCCT
>JBJMGL010000013.1:0-7191 GCA_045807985.1 Bryobacteraceae bacterium | reverse complement strand
CCGAGCAACCATCAAACCAATCGAACCAAAACAAAATTGCAACCCTGATGCTGATTGTCCTCGATAGGACTGAAACAAAGCATAAACATCATCACGGTAAATACATGGCATTCGTACTCCGATGGACTCTTATCCTACTTCTTACAAGCGCTGGCTACAGCTTCGCGGCTGATCCTCCGCAATCGATTAACCCGGAGATCCAGACGGTCGTTTCCGAAATCTCAGCGGACCGAATCGCCGAAATCGAAAAGAGGCTCGAAAGCTTTGGTACACGGAACATCTATTCCACTACGAACGATCCGGCGCACGGCATTGGCGCGGCACGTGAGTGGATCGCGGCACAGTTCAAGAGCTATAGTCCCAAACTACAAGTCTCATTCGACAAACACGGTCTCGTAGGAGATCCGAGTAAACGGCTGTTCAAAAACGTCGAAATTTGGAATGTAGTCGCCACCCTTCCCGGAACAACGGAGCCTGAACACCAAGTGATGGTAAGCGGCCATTACGACACCATCAACATGGTGAACAAAACCGGACCGGACGGAAAGCGTCAACTCGACCCGGAAGCTACGGTCGCGGCAGTAGCGCCAGGAGTAACCGACGACGGTAGCGGAACAGCAGCCGTGATGGAATTAGCTCGCGTCATGAGCCAGCGCCAATTCCGCAAAACCATTGTTTTTATCGCGTTCGCGGCAGAAGAATACGGTCTACTGGGCAGCTCGCTTTATGCGGAAAGCGCAGCGGCGAAACATCGGATCATTGACGGTCTTTTCAACAATGACATCATCGGAAGCGATGTGACCGGCAATGGCCAGACCACCACTCGTTATGTGAACGTCTACTCGAATGATCCAGAAGACTCCGTATCACGGCAACTCGCCCGCTACCTGAAGGAAACGGCCGAACGCTACCAACCAGGTTTCGAAATAAACTTAGTATTCCGACACGACCGCTTCGGCAGAGGCGGCGACCATAGCCCATTTGCCGCCGCCGGTTACCCGGCTATTCGAATTACAACTCCAGCGGAGAACTTTTCTAACCAGCACACCGCAACAGATACCTTCGCTAATACCTCCCCGGCATATGCAACTCTTGTGGCAAAAGCCAATGCGGCTGCCCTTACTTCTCGGGCCTTAGCGCCCAAAACGCCTGAAATCAAAGCGCCTCCGCCGACGGCGGGACGTTCCTTTGCCTCGCCCCTCAGCCGGGGTGCTAGCGAAAAAGGCTACGATGCCATTATGAATTGGTCGAATCCCAAGCCGGAACAGGACCTGGCTGGGTACGCAGTCGTGATCCGTAAAACAACTTCACCAATTTGGGAGAGGGAGATTTTTGTTGGAGAGGTTCTCACCTATAAGCTGCCCAATATCAACATTGACGAAGTCGTGCTGGGCGTAAGAGCAATCGACAAAGATGGAAACGAAAGCCCCGTAGCCGCTTACGTCACTCCTCCCTACAAACAGGCAAAAATACCGACCTACTAAAAAAGAACAGCGCATCCACGGCGGAACGCGCTGCTATTGAGCGATTTTGACTTTATGAAAAACGCACTCCGTAGCGGCACTAACCACCTCCGAGCAGATAAGCACTTTTTCGGAGCGCGCATTGTTAATATTGCATTTCGTTTGCCAATGAGCCCAAAATTTGGATCGCCTTTAACATCAGTGTTTTCCGGCAGCTCTTCTAAGCTGCTGGAAAGGGCAGCTTACCTGCTATAACTTTCCAATTAACCTGAATTATCTGCCTGGATAATGGCGCATTGCCGTGAATACGGAGGATAATGTCACTGTTATTCAAACCTCGTAGGAGACAGCTTGCCGCTTACTGTCATATCGCGCATAGAAGATCATTTCGCCATTCTTGAGTTGACGGGATCTTTGACCCTCGGTCCCACTTTAAGCATGTTACGCGAAACAGCGCGGCAGGTTCTTAGCACTAACAAGATTTCGGGCATTATTCTCCACATGGCAGGTGTCACCATAACCGATAGCTCCGGCCTAGGAGAATTGACTGTTGTCTATACTTTATCTGCGCAGAAAAAGTGTCCGATTCGTCTTGTCATGGTAAGTCCAAATCTGAAGAAAATGCTGGAAATGACCCGTATTGATGAGTTGCTGCCAGCCTGCCCTGACCTTGCAGCCGCAAAGTCAGACCTGAAGCGGAAAGCCGCGACGGCATAACACATCTTTGTTTCCGGATCATTAATAACCCGTTGGAGGAAAAATATGTCAGCGTCCGCTACCCTGGAAGAACTTGCCATGCATCTTCACGGAAAAAACTTAATCGGCGGGGAACCGGCAGCTGCCGGAGAAAAAACATTTAAGGGATTCGATCCAAGGCAGGGAGCCGCGCTTGAGCCGAATTTTTACGAGGCAACCCCGGATGAAGTGAATAGGGCCCTGGATCTTGCAGGGGAGGCAGCCGCGCAGCTCAGGCGCTCAACAAGCGAAGAAATAGCGGAACTGCTGTTAGGGATCCGTGAAGAAATCGCGGTAATCGGCGATGCGCTGATTGATCGTGCGGCGCAGGAAACCGCGCTTGATCCGGCACGCCTGAAAGGGGAGCGCGACCGAACACTGAACCAGATCAAGCTTTTCGCCGACGTTGTACGTGAAGGCTCCTGGGTCGACGCCCGGATTGACACTGCGCTGCCCGAACGTAAACCGCTGCCAAGGCCGGACATCCGGCGCATGCTGCAACCGATTGGCCCAGTGGCTGTCTTTGGAGCCAGCAACTTTCCATTAGCCTTCTCCGTCGCAGGTGGCGACACTGTTTCTGCTTTAGCCGCTCGCAATCCAGTGGTCGTGAAAGCGCATCCCGCTCATCCCGGCACTTCCGAACTGGTGGCGAACGCCATCGTCAAAGCCGTCAAAGCAAAATCGATGCACCCCGGCGTATTTGCCTTGCTGCAAAGTACGGACCCCAGTATCAGCTTGGCTTTGGTCAGTCATCCGCGCACAAAAGCAGTTGGATTCACAGGTTCCCTGCGCGCCGGGCGCGCTCTCTTCGACGCCGCCGCGAAACGGCCCGACCCGATTCCAGTCTATGCGGAAATGGGCAGCGTCAATCCAGTGTTCGTTCTGCCCGGAGCGATGCAATCGAAAGGCGCTCAGATCGCCGACGGGCTATTTAAGTCAGTTACCCTTGGCACAGGCCAGTTCTGCACAAACCCTGGACTCGTTTTTGTTCGTGAAAACGCCGCCTTCGACCAGTTTCGCTCAACCTTGGCGCAATTATTCAAAGATGCCTCACCAGGCACCATGCTCAACCCTCCGATCCGCAAAGGCTACACCGAAAAAGTGGGGCAGTTTGCGCGGGTGGACGGCGTGGAGGCTGTCTTCTCGCAACAGCAGGGCAACGAATCGCGGTCGGAAGGGCAACCGGCCTTGTTCGTAACAAGCTTTGACACTTGGTCCCAGAATCATCTTTTGCATGAAGAAGCTTTTGGTCCGGCAACCGTGCTGGTCCTTTGCCGGTCGGACGCGGATTTCTCGACTGCCGCGGAAAAGGTGGAGGGAACCCTCACCGCTACTCTTCAAGCACTGCCCGAGGAACTGGGCGATTACGCTTCGCTGATTGACAAGCTCAGCCGCGTCGCTGGCCGTCTCGTTGTGAATGGCTTTCCTACCGGAGTAGAAGTCAGCTATGCCATGCACCACGGCGGACCCTACCCGGCAACAACGGATGAAAAGTTCACTTCGGTTGGAACCGCCGCTATTTACCGGTTTGCCAGGCCTGTTTGTTACCAGGGCTTCCCCGACCAGTTACTGCCGCCTGAGCTGCGGAATTCGAACCCGCGTAACATCATGCGGACAGTAGACGGCACATTGACGCGTGACCCCATACCTGGTTAGGCAGCATTGATTGGTCCTACTTAAATTTGTGTTGGGGTCTTCGCCATGGCCGCAGTGTTGAACATCCCGCAGGATGCTGAAACCTACGAAGTAAAGTGCGGCCAAAAGACACTGACTTTCACGAACCTGCAAAAAGTTTTCTGGCCGCGGCTCAACAAAACAAAACGCGACCTGCTGATTTACTATGCGGCCGTATCGGACGTCCTTCTTCCTCATCTTAGAGACCGTGGTTTAGTCATAAAGAAGTACCCGGACGGTGTCGAAGGAAAGCTCCGTTTGGTAAAGAAGATCCCGCTTTACTGTCCGGAATGGCTGAAAACCTGCCCAGTGACGCGCGCTCCCGGAAACATCATTGACTTTCCCATGGTCCAGGATCTCGCCTCCCTGCTCTGGATCGTCAATCTGGGCTGCATCGATTTTTGTCAATGGCCTGTTCGCTGCGATGATATACAACGGCCGGATTACATGCATTTCAATCTGGACCCGATCTTCCCGGCTGAGTTTCCGCAGGTACGGGAAGCAGCGCTTCTGATCCACCATTTTTTCCAGAAGAAAAACATTAACGCTTACGCGAAAACAACTGGATCACGCGGTATTCACATCTACATACCGATTTATCGCAAGCCCTACCAAAGAGAAGTATGGCGAGCCGCCAAGCAGGTTGCTAATACGGTGGCAAAAGAGCATCCGGCTCTGTTGACCTCTGAACACATTATTACTAAGCGGCTTCCAGGACGAGTATTGATTGGTTACAGTCAGAACGCAGGAGGACGAACCTTTTCCTCTGCCTATTCTCTCCGTCCAAACCCGGAAGCCACCGTCTCTACCCCGGTCAGTTGGAAAGAACTCGAAACCGGCGTAACCGTATCGGAATTTACCATGAATAGCGTGCCGTCCCGTATAGAACGAATCGGCGACCTGTTCAGGCCATTGCTGCGGCCCGGATCGCGCTATCCCCTGGAAGCGCTCCTGTAAATTTATTTTCGTGTTGATCAAAAGCGAGGCGGCGGGCGGTGGCCTCCCCGGGGCGCATCCGCTTGCAGCCGTTTCCACTGCTCCTGCGTGAGCACGCCGCGAAGTCCCAGCAGCATTCTGGCGTTGCCTTTCTCCAGCTCGGCTCGCGCCTGGGCAACGCGGTCAATTTGCAATAGAATCTTTGGTTCATCCGGCCGGTCAGCAGCCAGCAGCGGTTCCAGAATCGCTTCTTCTTTCTGCAAAGCAGCGCTCAAATCAATCAGCTTCAATCGGTTTTGATTGAAAACATCATCCATTCTCTTCTGCTGATCCGGCGTCAATCCCAGGATCTGCACAAACCGGGGATCACTCCACCATTTGCCGGGAGGCCCCACATGCATGGAGCGATCCATCGGGCCATGGCTTGGTTGCATGGGAGGGGGCGGACCACCACCCTGGCCCGGACCCTCCGGCATATGACTGTCGGGGCCTTGCGGCCATTCAAAAGCTTCAACGGATGGCTGCATTCGGAGCATCACTGCCATTACCAGCACGGGCCAACCAAGTCGTCTCAAGCGGCTCATTACTACGAACCTATTGTGACTGACTTTCAGGAGTAATTTTGCCGCCGGTCGAAGCCGATGAGCTTGCGTCCCATGAAACGAGTTGTGTCAGCGGTTCCATTGAATCCGGCACGGTTCGTGATACTTCGTGGTCAATTTGCGCCAGTAACGCAGCATCCGCGTTAGCTGTAGCCGCCGTTTTTGATGGAGGCACAGGACGGTAGCTGAGGCGGCCGATAAAGATACACAACGCAATTGCTGCCATGGCCCAGCAAAGCCCCATTATCCACGGCTGCGCCAAATTCCGCCTTGCCTGAGACAGGGAAGGCGGAATCTGCTGCTCGCTCCACTGCCGTACAGAATCCCTGAATCCTTTCAGGGAAGCTTCAAACTGGTTCAGATCCGCTTGACACAGAGAACATTCGCGAACGTGAAGTTCCGCTTCCCGGCTACCCTCGCCGAGAACGCACTCAGAAATCTGCTGAGACGTTAAATGCGCGTTCATGTCCTCGCTCCCATTCGTTCCCTCACTGTCTGCAATGCCCGAAACAGATGAGTTTTCACGGTGCCTTCTTTCATGCCGGTGGCTGTCGCTATCTCCAACAGATCCATGTCTTCCACAAATCGCAGCAGAAACACCGTGCGTTGCTTCTCCGGCAGGTGATCCGCCGTATTCCAAATCGCCTGGATCTCCTCTTTCAATAGTGCCGCAGTTTCCGGAGAGTGTTGCCCATCAGAAAGCCAATCCTGCACACCTTCCACCGGCTTTGCCAGGACCTGCGTGCGTTTCCAAAACTGAAACCGGCGATTCCTCGAATAATCACGGACGAGATTCACCGCAATCTGCATCAACCAAGTCTCCAGGCTGCACTCGTGCCGGAATCGGTCCCGCGCTCGGTAGGCTTTGAAAAAGCAATCCTGCGTTAAAGTCTCGGCCGCATCTTTATCTCGCAAAGACACCAGGATGAACCGGAATACCTTGGGCCGGTAGAGCCGCAGAATCGAATCCAGATCTCCAATGTCCGCGGCCACATGATCGGCAATACTCACCATCAATTGAGATGTTGCGGCACACTCCATCGCCGATGTAGACGAAACTCCGAGAAGCGGGGTTTACACAAACACCTAAAAAACCCCTAGTCCTCCGGACGGAGGAGGTCCACCCGGAGGTGGACTTCCGGGTGGAGGGCCGCCTCCCGGAGGATTCCCTTCTGTGGGGTCTCCCGCAGCACCACAACTATAAGGGGACGCCAGGTCGAGAATGATGTTGTACGAAGCAACTGCATGGCTCGAATCGGCCGCTAATCGCAAGCTGGTCTCGGTTCCTACTGCTTTGGAGGTGTTGCAGTCCGTTCCGTTATACACATTATCCGTGCTATTCAGGGTGTCCCGATTGGGCCGCGTGCTATAGGGCGACATCTGGTACACCATGTCAGTGATGGAGTCGTCAAAGAAAAACTGGGTGGTAAAGTTCTCCGTCACCGTACTGCCGGAATAAAGACGAACCCGAGCATGGATATGGGGAGTTCGGCTCGTATACCAGCCCGGATAGATCGAGGTAAAGTGAACGTTTCCATGAGCATCGGTCACCTGGTAACCACGCAGGAATTTCTTGCCGGTGGTAACCACCGTTCCCGTGCCGCCCCCTGGATTGTACGCCGGTTCATCGGAGTAAATACCGTAGGCATTACAATGCCATAGATCGACATAGGCATTTTGCAGCGGAGTAATCGATCCGTTGGCATGTTGGGAAACCGTCACCGCCAGGACCAAAGGAAGACCGACCTGGATGGAGTTATCAGTAGGATCTGTGGCCAGAT
>JBJMGL010000012.1:0-7720 GCA_045807985.1 Bryobacteraceae bacterium | reverse complement strand
CCCGGCCTGGCTCAGCACGCGCCACACGCTGGACGGGCTGACCGCCACGATGTCGGCGTCGAGCATCAGGAACGTGAGCCGCCGGTATCCTTCCAGCGGGTTGTTCCGATGAAATCCAATGATGGCCTGCTTCTCCCATTCCTCCAGCCAGAAATCCCGGGGAACGCAACCGTTGTGCTCGTTCCCCTTGCCATAACGTTCTCGCCAGTCGTAGAACTTACTGGCAGTGATGTCGAGCCACTCGATGAACCGCCCGACGCTGATTCCTGTCTTTTCCGACCAGCGCCGGGCAAAATCGACAATCTGGTCCCGCGTTTCGTGCGGGGCCCAGACCCCGGTCAGAGTTCCCCCATCTCTTTTTTAGTGCGATGTGCTCCGCCATCAACTTGGCCAGAACCTCGTCCTTGGTCTGGATCTTCTGTTCCAGGTAGGCGATTCGCTTCTGCTTGGCCGAATCGTCAGCTAGCCCCCTTGGCTGAAAGACAGCCGCCCCATTCTCGAAGAACTTCTTCTGCCAGCGGTAAAAGACCGTCGGCTTCAGTCCCCTCTCATCGCACCATTTCGAGACCAGCTCCTGGTCCAGCAGATGCCGCCTGAGAACGGCAACTTTTTCTTCCGGCGTGTCGTGCTTGCGTTGTTTCTTCCTGCGTTCGCTCCGTGATCTTAACGGCGGAACGCCTTCTCCCTTCCAACTGAACCGGAACACATCCAGAAGCGCGAAGACCCCGCTGGCATCCAATACTGGCGAAACTCGGGGGAGTATTTGCGAGGTCGTTGAGACACAGAGTTCACCTTTCCTGTTGAGGGTGTCCCCTTCTCCTTTGTCTCACTTCGTGGGTTCACTCCATCGGTTTGATCTGTTACCGTTTAGCCCGACCGTTCACTTAAGCGGAAGCCCATGCTGCTCAAGCGTTCCGCGCACTTCTTTTAAAGAAAGGCGCGAAGCATCATACTCGACGAAAAGTTCGTCTCCCGAAGGTTGAACTCGCGTGGCAAACATTCCATAAACGCTGTGCATACGCGAGATGTTCTCGAAATCCTTATCCTCGAGAGCGCGGGAAAGCTTAAACGTGGTCTGCACCTTCGTCATCGGGATTCAGCATACCATTTACTTCGGGTCCGCTTGCCTAATCTTCCAGAGAATCTGGCGCAAAATACCAAGCCAAGTTTCCGCATCGGAGGCAGGCAAGGGGAGACGGCGCACAAGGCGTCTGACCTTCAGTTCAGTGGATTGTGATGTTTTCTGATTAATGTAGCCAGAGTTGCCTAACAGGTCGAGAAGGAGATCGGTAAATCTGTCATAAACTTCCGCCGAGGCTATGGGAGCAGGAGAAAATTGTGCCTCTGCATGCTGATCGTTCCTGCGTAGCTCGTACAAGCAAATCGCAACTGCCTGCCCCAGGTTCATCGAGCCATGCTCTTCGCGGGTAGGAATGCGTAATGCCCAATGACAGAAGCTCAAATCGTCGTTGGATAAACCGAACTTCTCAGAACCAAACAGTAAAGCAACAGGCGAGGATTGATCGTGTTGATGGATCATCTTTCCAGCCGTTTCCAGCCGGTAAAGCGGTATGTGAAGATCGCGATGACCCGCTGCGGTCGTCCCCACGACCAAACCACAGTCGGAGATGGCCGCAGGGACGGAGTCCACGACCTGTGCGCTCTCCAGAATATAGTGAGAACGAACCGCTGATTTAGCTTCACGGAAAGCCACATCGTACGGCGCGACCAGCCGTAAGTCAGGGAAACCAAAGTTGCTCATAGCACGAGCAGCAGCGCCAATATTCAGAGGATTACGAGGCGATACCAGGACGATCCGAAGCCCATCGCTCACTACTGCTCCAGGTACGTATAGCCTTGCAGGCCCTCTTCGTAAAACCGGAGAAGCCGGCCGGATTCCTCATATCCAATCCGTTGTTCGCGGACAGCCACTTCGACATCTTTGCGAAACTGATCGACAAGAGCTTGGGCGCTGAACTGCACATAATTCAGAACCTCCCGTACTGTGTCGCCTTGAATAACCGTCTCCAGTACAACCTCGCCCTGTTCATCAAGGCTTACATGGACAGCATTTGTGTCTCCGAATAGATTGTGAAGATCCCCGAGAATTTCCTGGTATGCGCCCAGAAGAAATGCGCCCAGTATGTAGGAGCTATTGTTGAACGCGTGAAGCGGAAGAGTTTTCTTAACGTCCCGGCGATCAATAAACTGATCAACTTTACCATCAGAGTCGCAGGAAATATCCCCCAGCACGGCATGACGGGTGGGAGGCTCATTCAGCCGGTGAATCGGCATAATCGGGAAAAGCTGTTTAACCGCCCAGCTATCCGGCATGCTCTGGAACAGAGAAAAGTTGCAGAAGTAAGTGTCCGACAGCATTGCATTCAGCCCTTCCAGCTCTTCCGGAAAATACTCAAGCTCACCGGCATAGCGAAGAATTTTACGGCAGATTGCCCAATACAGGTTCTCGGCTGTACTGCGTTGTTCAAGCGTCAGATAACCAAGGCTAAAAAGATTCAGCGCGGAATCAAGAGCCTGTTGCGCGTCGTGGTAGGTTTCCAGCAAATTCTTCTTGGTGAGAGACCGATGCGTCTCGAATAAATCGATCAGCGGCTGCTCCGCGTCTTCAGGCAGGCTGGCGGGAAGCTCCTCTTCGCCGAAGCCGCTTACGCCGAGAACATTGAAAACCAGAACGCTGTGGTAGGCGGCAATGGCTCTCCCGCTCTCGGTAATGATGTTGGGATGAGGAACTTCGCTTTCATCACAAATGTTCTGAACGTGATAAATAACGTCGCGCGCATATTCCTCAAGCGTATAGTTGACGCTTGATTCAAAGTCGGTTTGGGAGCCATCGTAATCAATACCGAGACCGCCGCCGACGTCCAGGTACTGTAAACCGGTACCCAACTTCTTTAGATCAACATAAATGCGGGCCCCTTCAATGACAGCCGCTTTGATTTGCCGGATATTTGTGATCTGGCTGCCAAGGTGAAAATGCAGCAATTGTAGAGAATCTTCCATTCCCCGCTGCTTCAAGATCTCGACTGCTTTAAGGGCCTCGCTGACTGTCAATCCGAACTTGGACCGGTATCCGCCTGACGATTTCCAACGGCCGGAACCACGGCTGGCAAGCTTCACGCGAAGACCAATAATAGGCTTCACCCCAACCTGCTCGGCGTGCTTCAGGATGAGATCCAGTTCGGTGAACTTCTCCACAACAGGAATGATGCGCCGTCCAATTTTCTTGGCCAGCATGACCATCTCGATATATTCGGCATCTTTGAATCCATTGCAGATGATCGGCGTCTCATTATCGGCTATCGCCAGCACTGCTAGAAGTTCCGGCTTCGAACCCGCTTCCAGGCCGAAATTGTAAGCGCGTCCAAAATTGAAGACTTCTTCGACAACTTGCCGTTGTTGGTTAACCTTAATGGGATAAACGCAACAATACCTGCCCTGATATCCGTGCTCGCGTATGGATGATTCAAATGCCTGGTGCATCTCGCCCAGCCGATGCTTCAAAATATCGGCGAAGCGAATCAAAATGGGCAGAGAAATTCCGCGCCATTCGAGCGTATCAACCAGTTGCTTCAGGTCAATGCTGCGATTCGATTCTTTGGTGGGATGAACCAGAACATTTCCGTTAGCGCCAACGGAAAAATAACCCTTGCCCCAACTCGCTATGTCATATAAATCCGATGCCTCGGTGGTAGTCCAGCGGTCAGCAGGCTCGCGCACTTGGCCATTGGCCGCAAGTTTTGTGATCAGGGGGGTCCTCCGTAATAGATGGAAAGCAGAAACCGGATGCTGGGTTAGAGCTAAATCACAATTAAACCACGATCAGCCGGTTATGCGCGGCAAAACTTTTGCGGCTTGCCATGTTCTTCCTTGGCCCTAGGATTTAACCGTAGTACTGTCCAAACTCTTAAATAGCTTGGGCGGCTTAGATTTATGGAAGTTGACTGGCACTCAGGAGGAGAGACCTAACAAACACTCAGGAGCAGCCATGGAGAACACCGCATTTCGAAGCAGCGCAACATCAGAAATCTATCGCAACGCTCCATGCCGAGACGTGCTTGATAGCGGGACATGGCCTGCCCGGAACGAGATCCTTATCGTGAACTCCTCTGCTCCACGTTGTCGGGAACTCGTCCGTATACTGAGCGGGCTGGCGCTGGAGATAGTGGAGGCGGAAAATACAGGGGAAGCAATCGCGGCTATTTCGAGGCGCAAAATAGACCTGATACTGATTGATTTCGGTTTGAATAACCGTGGTGCGATAGAACTGTGCCAAACCTTAAAACAGGCCAGCGCCACGCAATTTCTTCCGGTGTTCGTCATGGCTCAATATGACGACGTAAGCAGCGAAGTTCAATCGATTGAGGCCGGGGCCGACGGTTTCTTTGTAGCGCCACTACGCCCACAAGCCCTACGCGCCCGAGTGCAGGCGATTTTGCGCCACAAAGCAAATGTTGATTCCAGGGACAACCCTGAAACAGTCCTGCTCTCGCTGGCTCAATCGGTGGAAGGGAGAGATCCGGATCTAGGCCAGCATTGTGAGCGTTTGGCGCTTATGGCTTCGATTATGGGGCTTTCGCTTGGGTTACCGGGGCGAGATATCATCACTTTACAGCGGGCAGCATACTTACATGACATTGGAAAGGTGTCTATCCCGGATAGCGTTCTTTTCAAGGTTGGTCCTTTAACTCCTGACGAGTGGGAAGTGATGAAAAGCCACGCAGAAAGAGGAGAGCGAATTTGCAGCAATATGCGCTCTCTCGCCCCGGTTCTCCCCGTGATCCGGCACCATCACGAAAAGTGGAACGGATCGGGATACCCGGATGGCCTAAAAGGAGAAGAAATTCCGCTGCTGGCCCGGATTCTTCAATTAGCGGATATATACGACGCACTAACCAATTCGCGTTGTTATAAGCGGGCCTTCACTTCCGAGGAAGCAATGAAAATCATGCGGGAAGAGGCCCAAAAAGGATGGCGTGATCCGGAGCTCACGGAACGATTTGCTGAGCTGATTCCAGTCTTTTCAACAGCTGCGGCATCTGACCTTTCTGGTTTATCGTTGCATGCGCTTGCCAGATCTTTGCAGCATGCCGGGGGAGATTTACAAGAGGAGCAATCGGAAGTTCTCGGCCTATATAAGATGCCAGTCAGCCTGCTGAGCCGACAGTAACTGCTCTTCTTAGTGATTTAGGCCACAATATCGACGGAAGTAGTAAAAGGACGCTAAAATGTATCTAAGATTGGTAAGGATTAGCGGACTGGGTTTCCGTCTGTTTTCACCTAAACACGATGGTTCATTTATTTGTTCAGCCTGTCTTTCTCCTGTTATCGCAGCAAACTCTGGGCAGCCGGCTTGTTGACGGGCTGTTCGATGATACCTTTTCCGGCATTTACAGACTCTCGCCCTTCGATTGGGCCCTGCTTATTCCGTATTTCTCGATTCTAACGATCCTCTCCGTCTACGGAGTACATCGGTACGAAACGATACGGCGATACCGAAAACATCGAAAAAGCCTCCTCCATTCAGCTCCCCAGCGCTTTGCTCATTTGCCTCCCGTAACGATTCAATTACCTCTGTATAACGAGCGTTATGTGGTTGAGAGACTTTTAGAAGAAACAGTAAAGCTGGATTACCCCAGAGAGTTGCTGCAGATTCAGGTTCTGGACGATTCAACTGACGAGACTCATGCTTTTACGCAGCGCTTGTGCAACGAATACAAAGCGGCTGGCTTTCCGATTGAGTACCGTCATCGGACCAATCGTCATGGATTCAAAGCCGGAGCGTTGCAGGAAGGATTAGAAACAGCAACTGGCGAGTTTATCGCGATTTTTGATGCCGACTTCATTCCTCCCAGAGATTTTCTGCGCCGTACTGTGGATTATTTTGTAGACCCGGAAGTCGGGGTTGTGCAGACGCGCTGGACTTATCTCAACAAAGAGTTTAACGTTTTGACCCAAGTCGAGGCCATGCTGCTGGACGGACACTTCGTTCTGGAGCACGGTTCTCGCTGCGGTTCTGGCCTGTTTTTTAATTTCAACGGCACGGCGGGCATACTACGGCGCAAGATGATCGATGATGCAGGCGGCTGGCAGCATGAAACCTTAACCGAAGACTCGGATTTGAGCTACAGGGCGCAGCTAAAAGGCTGGCGTTTCGTTTACGTGCCCGATATTGAATGTCCGTCAGAGCTGCCGGTGGAAACGTACGGCTTTCAAGTGCAGCAAGCTCGCTGGGCGAAGGGCCTTACACAGGTTGCAATCAAGCTGCTTCCGCGCATTTTAAAGGCAAATTTACCTTTTCGGGTAAAAGCGGAGGCGTTCATGCATTTGACGCCAAATATCTCCTATCCGCTCATGCTGATTGTTTCCATGCTGATGCTGCCTGTGATGATCGTGCGCTTTTACATGGGCGTCTTTCAGATGGTGATGATCGACTTTCCTTTAATTATTGCTTCTTTCTGGTCCATTTCTGCTTTCTATCTTTATGCTCAGAAAGTGTTGTTTCCAAAGACTTGGTGGAAATCAATTGCTTTCTTGCCTATGTTAATGGCCGCCGGCGTGGCGCTGACAGTGAGCAATGCAAAGGGTGTCATTGAGGCGCTCTGTGGAATTCAAACAAGTTTTGCTCGTACGGCGAAATATGCCATTGGCACACAGCAAAGGATTGAAAAACCGTCAGGATACCGGCGCAAGAGCGGCGCATTACCTTATATTGAACTGCTGATAGGCAGTTACTTTGTCTACATGGTTGAGTTCGCGATTGAGACGTTAAATTTCTTTGCTGTACCGTTTCTGCTCTTGTTCGTTTGTGGATATTACTGGGCCGGGATTTCTACCCTTTACGAGGAGTACCGCGATAAGATCCAGTGGCAGCGAGCCCGCAAGTTAGCGGAAGTTTAGAAAGTACTTTTCCTCCTCTTGCTTTAATAGGAGTTTAATGAAACTCCAAAGCTACACGATCACGCAAGGAAAAGACCGCGCGCCGGCTCGCTCTTATCTGAAATCTATTGGTTTCAGCGATGAAGACCTGAAAAAGCCTGTGATTGGCATTGCCAATACGTGGATTGGAACAATGCCCTGTAACTTCAACCTTCGTGAGCTAGCCGTTGATGTGGCGCAGGGAATTCGGGAAGCGGGCGGAACACCCATGGAGTTCAACACGATTGCCATCAGTGATGGGATCACCATGGGAACAGAAGGCATGAAAACCTCGCTGGTGAGCCGCGAGGTGATTGCCGATTCCATTGAACTTGTGGCGCGAGGTCACATGTTTGATGGAATTGTTGCCCTAGTGGCCTGCGACAAAACCATTCCGGGCGCTGCCATGGCTCTTTTGCGGCTGAATGTGCCTGGTGTTGTTCTATATGGGGGGACGATGCTGCCGGGTAACTACAAAGGCCGGGATATCACCATTCAGGATGTCTTTGAGGCCGTGGGCGCAAACGCCGCTGGCCGTATGGGTGATGACGAACTGCTGGCGATAGAAAACGCAGCCTGCCCCGGACCAGGCGCTTGCGGCGGCCAGTATACTGCCAACACTATGGCTACCGTCATGGAAATTATTGGACTTTCACCCATGGGTCTCAATGCCATTCCACAGGTAGATACACGCAAACATGAGGCAGCCAGGCAGTGCGGGGCGGTAATCATGAACGCGGTAAGGCAGAATATCCGCCCCTGCGATATTGTGACGCGTGCTGCT
>JBJMGL010000011.1:0-2550 GCA_045807985.1 Bryobacteraceae bacterium | reverse complement strand
TTAGTCTATATCAAAATCTACTTAGCTTGCAGATCAATGCATTCCACTGTAATAAACTCGTCAGAGCGCGTGAAACTCTTTGCTCTTTTTCTTTTATCTCTCCTTGCTTCGGGTCAGCAGTTACAGTTTGGCAATTCGCTGTTTGAAGTTAGTCTTCAGGAGCGAGGCGGCACGCTTTGGACTCTGAATTTGCGTGGATCAAATCATCTGTATCGATTGAATCCGCCAGTGTTTGAGATTGATGGAAAGCTGCGGGTTGCTGTGCCCGTCGGATTGCGGGAACTGTCCGCTCAGCAGATTGGGAGTGGGATTACGGAACGGCGTTTCAGTGGCGGTATTGCTAGTGATCCAGGCGTGTTGCTGGAACTGATATTCCGGGTCGCGGACAACGATCCGGTGGTCCGGTTTTGCTACCGGTTGCAGTTTTCTCAACCGAGAGCTTTGACGCGCACAGGCCAGGCGGATAATCTCGAATACCTGCGCACTTCGTTTCGTTCGCTGCCGCGAGTTACGGAGGTGCGGCTTTCGGAGTTCAACGAGGTTACGCACAGCTACACGCCTTCGGAACGCGGCGTGCCCGAAGCTTCCTTTGCGGACAGTTTACAAATGATGGGCCCCATTCTGGTGGGCGAAGAGGCTGACGGTGGTAATTTACTGCTGGCCTATGAGCATGGCTCAACAACGCCGGATGCGTTTTTGCAATTTCAGTTAACTCCGTTCCGGCAGGTTTCCTTGCGGGCCGTGAAGGGCAACTATGTGCCGGGGCAGAAAGTAAAGGAGTATCAGACTGTCTGGATGGACGCGGCAGTGACTACGGGCGGTATTGATTCGACTGCCAAGGCGTTCCGTACACACCTTTTGCGATGGACGAATCCGCAAGCGGAGAGCCGACAACCCTACATCTTCTACAATACCTGGAATTTTCAGGAGCGGAACAAGTGGTGGAACGGAAAGCCGTATCTGGCCTCGATGACGCCAGAGCGGATGCTGGCCGAAATCGATGCAGCTCACCGCATGGGAATTGAGGTGTTTGTGATGGACACCGGGTGGTATGAAAAGACGGGAGATTGGGAGGTGTCGCGCAAAAGGTTCCCCGAGGGCCTGAAGCCGATTCGTGACCGACTGGACCAGTACGGGATGAAGCTTGGATTGTGGTTCAATCCAACTGCGGCGGCTATATCGAGCCGCATGTATCAGGTGCATAAGAATGCTGTCAGGAGTTGGAAGGGGCAGCAGGGGAAGCCGTCTCCCATCTGGGAGACGGAAGAGAGTTATCCGATGTGTCTGGTAAGCAATTACGCGGATGCTTTTGCGGATGAGTTGATCCGCGTGGCGCGGGAGTATGGAGTGCGCTACTTCAAATGGGACGCCATTGGGCAGTATGGGTGCGATTCGCCGGAGCATGACCATGGCACGGCGGCGAATACTCGCGAGGAGAGTGCGGACTCCTATGCGTTTCAGCTTCCGTTAGCCATGGCGCGGGTGGTCCGGAAAGTGACGGAGGCTTATCCGGACGCGATTGTGGATTTTGACGTCACGGAGTCGGGCCGCGCTTTCGGGCTGGGGTTCTTATCGGCTGGCAAGTACTTCCTGATCAACAACGGGCCTTACCTTTTCAATTATGATTTGCCCATCGATAAAGCAAAACAGAACTGGAATCTGTTCTTTTATCCGGGTCCGGCGCGTACCTGGATCTGCCGCATGCCACTTGCCTATGACCGGTGGATTCCGTCAGTTTTGCTATTAACGCATTACTTTCCTGATGACCCGAAGTCTTCTCAAATGGTGAATCTGGCCAGTCTCGTACTTGGGCAGAACGGGATTTGGGGAGATCTGCCGAAGGTATCGGCGGAAGGCGTTGGGTTGATCTCTACGGTACTTAGCAAATACAAGCAAGTGCGGGAGGACATGGCCGGAAGCTTTCCCGTGCGCTCCGGAGCGGTAGCGGGAACACCGGAGGTTCACGAGAAGCTTGTGTCGGAAAACGGCCGGGGTGGGGTGGTGATATTTGCCCCTGCGCGTGGCCGCTTTACGTATGTGACTCAAGGTAAGCCCGTAGGCCAGTGGTGGGCAAGCGAGGGCACGAAGGTACAGTTCGACGGGGTAGGCCATGCAGTGATTAGCGCAGATGCGAGCGAAGGAGCAGCGCTGGTGTTTTTTGGGGCGAAGTAAGATGAAGCCGATTTTGGCAACAGCCATCGAGACAACCCCAGAGGTGTTGATTTCGATCACGGAAGTGGGACGGTTCTCGATTTCATGGGACAAATGTTCAGAGCGGCTTGCCCATGTGCCTCTGTCGGAGAGAAGCCGAGCAGAACTCTCGCCTTCTGGTTACGGAGTTCACTGGCCGCTGCTGGACGAGGATCTGCAATTCGCCCTTTACTCAGCGCAGTCGTTTGAGGGCGCTACTGTCTTCCATCGATGTGCTTAGTTCTGCTGCTCTTCCGGGATCCCCAGCAACTCCCACAACTTCCGCTACTTGATCATCTCAGCCGGGCTGCGGGCCGTTCCGTAGCGCGGGCGGTACTCCACTTGGCGTAAGATTACTAT
>JBJMGL010000010.1:0-2358 GCA_045807985.1 Bryobacteraceae bacterium | reverse complement strand
GGATTTGGCACGGCACAAGATCGCTTAGTGAAGGGCTTGCGAGTCGCAAACGCCAGAATGATCCAACAAGCCAATGCTTATCTGGAGAACGAGTTCTTACCGTGGTGGAACCAGACGCTCACGGTAGCGCCAGCCGTGGCCGACAATGCGCATCGCCCCCTGGGCAAAGAGCATTCCCTCGCTGCCAGTCTCAGTTATGTCGAGACGCGGCAGGTGGCCAACGATTACACCATCCGCTTCGAAACCAAGCTGTATCAGCTTCAACGATCCGACATTCACGCTGGTTTACGAGGCGGCCATGTGCGCGTCGAACGACGTCTCGACGGCACGCTGGCGGTGCGGTTCCGAGATCGCTATTTGACTGTGACCGAATGTGCGCCTCGCCCCAAAGCCGCACGTGCGCAAAACCGTCCATCGCAAGAGCGACTGGATGAAGAACTTTAATTTGGACAGGAAGCGCAAAGCCTCCCTGCGGTGAGCTGGGCAAAACCCGCCCAGCTATCTTCGCCTTCACTCTATGCCAGGCCTGCGCTCCGAAGTTTCACCAGAGTAAATCCGGTTATCAAAGTAAAACCCTCGGCGGACGCCTTGCCGGGCTTCCTGAACCGAGGGCCTGCCGCCGTTTACTCCGGAGCCAACTCCCTCGCATCGGCCTTGCCTCTTCTCAACGGGCGCGACCCCGTCGAGAATCAATCACACTTTAACCCTGAACTCTTCCCTGCCCCCTCAAAACCGAACCTTTTTACTTTGCGGAGAATAGGACATTTCTACTTTGCCTTGACATAAGTTTGTCACGTGACGCGTCATAACGCGTTATTGAGCCGCACAGGCGCAAAAAAAGCCAGCCCCGAAGGACTGGCGTGAGGTAGTCTCTGCCTTGGACTACTTATTAGCCTTGGATGTTCGCCGAAAGCGGCAGGTTTAAAACCTTCAGGACTTAGTCTTTTCTCTCTGCCTCGGCTCCCAAGAAATTTCGTGCCCCCAGGTTCGTTTCACCACGATTCCATCATGGCCGATCAAAATTATCGTAGATTTGCCAGCAGGACGATTCTCACTAGAGCCTGTATGTCCCTAACAGGCTCTAATACTCTAAAACTGAAAAACCGCAGAGCTGGTATTATCGCGGGGGTTTACTGTTGTAACTTCTTCTATTAACTGGAATACTAACTTTCAGTTAACTGAGAGTAAGGTAGCTTCCTTACGCACAGTAATTGAAGGAGTTGCCGTATTGTACAGTCTTCGTGTATTGCCGGGAGCCGCACTGATTTTCTGGTCGGCTAGTTTGATGTTTGCTCAAGAAAAGCCTTCCGCACCGTCTCTGCTGCCGAAGGTCGTATCGCTCTCCGGCGGCAATGCCGAGGAGAAAAGCAATTCTTGCAAGCCGCTCGAATTACTGACTGCTAAGGAGCTTACCTTTCATCAGCGTACCTGCTTTTACGGCCAAAAACTGCTAAGTAAGGGAATGCTTGGACGTGCTACGTTGTTTAATGGTTTTGCTCAATTTAGAAACAGTCCTGACATGAAAGACGATGGTTTGAACGAGTTTGCCCGTCGCTTTTCTATTTACTACGCGCGCCGGACAGCGCAAAGCACCGGCGAACTTCTAGCAGGCTACCTCAATCACGAAGATCCCCGGTTTCGTTTATCACAGGAGCATGGGTTTTGGAAACGCACACGAAGCGCTATCGCGAACGTGCTTGTCACGACCAATCAGGATGGTAACAGCCGTCCTGCGCTGGCTCCCATTGCGGGTGCCTTTGGTTCTGGGCTGGTCGGAGTAGCCTGTTATCGTACCAATAATACCTGGGAGGATGGATTCCGTCGCACTGGATTTTCCTACAGCACATACTTCGCAACGGCACTCTTTCGTGAATTTCAGCCGGAACTCTCCAGCTACGCTTCTCATTTTTTCCATAAACGCAGGTAAGGTTTCCGCCCGGTTGTAAACTTTAGCCGTTACCCCGCGTTATAGGTAACAGAAAGCCTATGACGGGCGCAATAGCGGGAGAACGGGAGGGGAGAGTCCGCGTCGGCGTAGATCTGAGCGATTTTGGCAGCTGGATGGCTTCAGAGCAGAAGCGCATCTATCTCTTGTGCCGCCGACTGTTGCAAGATCCCGAAGAGGCGGATTCTGCCACCCAGGACGTGTTTCTGAAAGCCTATAAGCTCTTCAAAAATCATCCTATGAGCCTGCGGAGATTGGACTACCCGGATCGATGGGTCACTCGCATCGCGGTGAACACCTGTTTGGACCGGTTGCGGTCCAAAGCATGGAAGATCTGGCAGCGGCGCCCGTCAGCGGAAGATGAAAAGGTCATCTTGGAGATGACGCCCGGTAGCGATCCGGACGCGGAACGT
>JBJMGL010000009.1:0-7610 GCA_045807985.1 Bryobacteraceae bacterium | reverse complement strand
AAGGAGGTTCTGTTGTGGCATGGCTTGAAGAGGACGAAACAGCAACTGAGTTATACGATAGAAGAGCTTATCGCAACAAAGGATGAGATGGCAGAGAAGTTGTACGATGTCGTCGTGATTGGTTCGGGAGCGGGGGGCGGAACGCTGTCGGCTCGGCTGGCGGAACTGGGCGCTGAGGTTCTTGTTCTGGAAGGCGGACCAAAGCTAAATCCCCGCACCGAGGTTAATACGCACGCGCTTCCTTACGAGTTTCCTTACCGCCATGTTCCTGTGATGAAGCCCGGCAAGCCGGGTATGGATGGAGAGCGCAGTCGCGGACTGGGCGGAAAGACTCAATTGTGGAACGCGGTGGCTCTCCGGTTTAGCCAACGCGATTTCAAGGGCAGTCAACATGACGGCGCGGGTGAGGATTGGCCGTTTGGCTACGCTGACATCAAGCCCTACTATGACCGGATTGAGCAGCAGGTGGGAGTGTGCGGGAATTATGACCACCTGGAGGATCTCCCTGATGGAATTTTCATGCCGCCGCCTGCTATGAAGTGTACGGATCTTGCGATCAAGGCGGGCGCCAAAAGGTTAGGCGTTCCGGTCATTCACGTGAGGAAAGCGACTTTGAGCCAGCCGCGAGGAGCGCGTCCGGCGTGTCATTTCTGCGGAAATTGCATGTCGGGCTGTGATGTGGTGGCGAAGTACAATTCTTACGACGTTCACATGATTCCGGCATCGCGCTCTGGAAAATTAACGCTGCAACATAACAGCATTGTGCATGAGCTGGCAGTCTCCGATGAAGCGGAAGTCAAAGAGGTTCGCTACTTCGATCGGGAAACGCGGGCGGAAGGCGCGGCGCGAGGGCGGGTGGTGGTGGTCGCCTGCGCTTGCGCGCAAAGCGTGGCGCTGCTGCTGATGTCGAAGTCAAGCCGCTTTCCGACCGGGTTGGGCAATTCAAGCGGCCAATTGGGCAAAAACTTTATTCCGCATATTACCGCCGGATTTGAAGCGTTTTTGACGGATTTCATCGGCAAGCCGCCCGTGAATGATGAAGGTTTTCTGGACCATGCGTATATCCCTTCTTTCATGCACGAGCGGAAACGGGATTACGCGCGGAGCTTTGGAGTCCAGTTTAACTATCAGAATCACCGAAGCGTGGGATGGGCGCGGAGCATAAAGGGAATGGGACGGGCTTATAAGCAGGCCATCAAAGATCGTTATCCGGCTTACCTGACCTTTACGGGTTATCACGAGATGCTTCCCAATAAAGATAGTTTTATTGATCTTGATCCGGAACGCGTAGACGAGTATGGGCTGCCTCGGGCGCGGCGTTCCTGGAAGCTTTCTGACGCGGATTGGAAGCTGCACAACGACATGAAAAAGTGGTGCCGGGAGATTCTGCTGGCGAGTAAAGCCGAGATTCTAACCGTTAGTCAGGGGCCAGCCACGAATCATGAGGTGGGTGGATGCCGGATGGGTACCGACTCGCGAACTTCGGTTGTTAACGAGTTCTGCCGTTCTCATGATGTTCCGAACCTTTATGTGGTGGATGCGAGCGTGTTCCCCAGCTCGTCCGAAAAGAATCCGACTTTGACCATCATGGCTTTGGCCACTCGCACGGCGGATCATATTGCGGAGCAGCTCAAGAGGAGTCCAGCGTAATGGCAAGTTATTCCAGTGATCGTCGATCTCTACTTAAGATTTTCGGCTCTATCGGAGCAACATGCGCTTATCCGTTCGCAAGCGATGAGCTCCACGGCCAGACAGCGCAGCATCAGCATCATACGGCGGCTCCCAAGTCCGAGCCGCAGCCGCGCTTTTTCAATAAGGCTGATTTTGCCATGATCTCGCGGATCGCGGATTTGATTATTCCAGAGACTGATTCGCCCGGCGCAATTGCTGCTGACGTTCCTGCATACATTGATCTTGTGGTCGCGAGGAACACGGATCAGCAATTGGTTGTGGCCGATGGCCTCCGCTGGCTTGATACGGAAGCAAACCGAATTGCGGGAAGAAAGTTTCTGGAGCTTTCAGAGGACCAACAGTTATCGATTCTGGAGCCTTTGTGTGAAGCTGCAGATTCCAGCAGCGGATTGGCGAGAGGACGTAATGTTCAGTTTTTCTCCCTTATCAAGAACCTGACTGCCGATGGTTACTATACTTCCCGTGTTGGACTGATGGAAGAACTTGAATATAAAGGAAACGCGGCTCTCCCCAGTTTTCCTGACTGCATGCACGAACATTAAAACTCCCGTGAATACGAATCAGCAATTCCCAAAACTACACAATGCGATGTGGCCCGGTCTGGTGGGCAAAGGACCGGGAGCCGAGCCGTTTATCGATCTGGACACCATGCTGCGCCTGACCGCTGATGCTAGTGTGGAAGGCAATCGTTTCGATGGCGTCGATCTTTTCCTTTCCGACCCTCACGTCAACATTGATTCCAGTGAAGAGGATCTGAAACGGCTGGCGGAAAAGATCGCTTCGAAAAATCTGGTTGTCGGCTCGCTGGTGGCTCCCGTTTGGCCGCCTACGGGCGGAGGATCGGCCATGGGCAGCGACCAGGAACGGGGACTATTTATTCAGCAGGTCCAGAAGGCTTGCCGTATCGGGCGTATTTTACGTGAGCTTGGCATTCGCACATATGGCGTAATTCGAATTGACTCCGCTGTGAGTCCCGCGGAGTGGGCCAAAGATCCGGAAGGCAATACGGAGCTGATTGCTGAAACGTTCCGGCAGGCTTGTGATGTGGCCGGGGAGCATGGGGAGCGCCTCGCCGCTGAAGGTGAAATCTGCTGGGGCGGCATGCACAGTTGGCGGAAGATGCTGCAATTGCTCCAGCAGGTGGACAGGCCCGCAACACTAGGTTTTCAGGCTGACATGGCGCACACTCTGCTTTATGCGCTTGGTCATAATGCGCCCGAGGACAAGCTGCTGCCCGACGATTTTGCCTGGGACGATCCGGGTCGGCTTGACGAAGCATTAAAGATCATCACGTCCGCTTTGCGGCCTTGGACCATTGACTTTCATGTGGCGCAGAATGACGGCACAGTGGAAGGTACGGGCACGCACGATAAGACAGGAAGGCACTGCTTGCCCTATGACGTAAATGGGAGATTGGATATCGTGAAAGTGGCCGGAATGTGGCTGCGGGATGAAGAAGGAAAACCATTACGGAGCGTCCAGCATATTTGTTGGGATGGTTGCATGTTTCCCAATGCGGTCATGACCAATCCGGAAACATGGACGCAAATTCTTTCCACGATGCTGGCCGTGCGGAAAGCGCATGGCTGGACGGAATAACCTCATCTGGGTCATGAACACGACGAAGAAACACCTCAATATTGGATTGGTTGGCTACGGTTTCATGGGGCGTACGCATTCGAACGCCTTTAAGCGCGTGCCTGACTTTTTCGATCTGGAGTACAAGCCGGTTCTCAAGGCTGTCTGTGGCCGCAGCAAGGATAAGGTTGAGTCTTTCGGCGCGCAGTGGGGCTACGAATCGACCGAGACCGATTGGCGAACCTTAGTGAATCGCTCCGATATTGATCTGATCGATATTGCCGGTCCCAATAATACTCATGCGGAGATCGCCCTGGCGGCGGCAGCTTCCGGCAAGATGGTTCTGTGTGAGAAGCCGCTCGGCCGCACGGCGGACGAAGCGGAACAAATGGTCGATGCTGTCGAACGCGCGAAAGTGCCGAACATGGTCTGGTATAACTATCGCCGCGTTCCCGCTGTGGTTCTAGGAAAGCAGTTAATCGCTGACGGGCGGCTCGGGCGTATTTTTCATTACCGCGCCAAGTTTCTTCAGGACTGGACCATTTCGCGTGATCTTCCGCAAGGCGGCGCGGGGTTGTGGCGGTTGGATGCCGATGTGGCAGGAAGCGGAGTCACTGGGGATTTGCTCGCCCACTGCATTGATACTGCGATCTGGTGGAATGGTCCCGTCCGGGAGGTCTGCGCGATGACGGAGACGTTTATCAAAGAACGCAAGCATCAGGAGTCAGGGCGTGTTGAAGAGGTCCGAATCGATGATGCGAGCGCGTTTCTGGCGCGTTTCGAGAACGGATCTTTGGGAACATTTGAAGCGACCCGATACGCTCGCGGCCATAAGGCGCTTTACACGCTGGAGATCAACGGCGAACATGCGTCGATTGCCTGGGATCTCCACGATCTGCACCGGCTCCAGTATTTCGATTATCGCGATGAGGGCAGGGTAAGGGGCTGGCGCTCGATTCACGTGACGGACTCCGATCACCCTTACATGAAGCATTGGTGGGTTCCTGGTTTGCAGATTGGATACGAGCACACATTCATCCATCAGTTTGCCGATTTCCTGCAAGGGCTTGCTGAAAATAGCGTTCCGGGACCCAGTTTCCGGGATGCGCTCGCAACCGACCGCGTGACCGACGCCGTGCTCCGCTCGGCTCAAAACAAAAAATGGGAAACCTGCAACCAAAACTCATGAACAAAACTCAACTGATTGAACAAGCTTTACGGGAAGGCGAAGGAATTGTTCGCCTAGCGCCGTGCTGGGTGCCGCGTTCCTTTCTGATGCCGGGCGGCAGGCTCAAGCTCCATCCATCTGATCTCTATGCGCTGGGCGCTCATCGCGGCGGGATTGATGAGCGCTGGTTTTCGTCTACAACGCAGGCTGCGAATGGACCTGGCACCCCGGAGGATGAAGGACTCAGCTACATTGCTTTCAAAGGTGAAAAGGTTCTGTTGAGGGAGGCTATCGCAGCAGCAGGAGACCGCTTTCTCGGCAAGGAAGTCATGGCGCGTGAAGGCGGATGGAATGTGCTTTGCAAGTTCTTCGACAATCTCGGGCCGATTCCACACCATATGCACCAGCGCGAGGAACATGCCAAGCGAGTGGGGCAACTCGGCAAGCCGGAAGCCTATTACTTTCCTCCGCAATACAACTTTAAGGGCAACAATTTCCCGTACACCTTCATGGGTCTGGAGCCTGGGACAACGAAAGATGATATACGCCAGTGTCTCCAACGCTGGAATGAAGGCGACAACGGCATTCTGTACCACTCGAAGGCTTACAAGCTGAAACCAGGGACAGGGTGGCAGGTTAATGCTGGTATTCTGCACGCTCCCGGCTCTCTTGTTACCTATGAGCCGCAAGTCAACAGCGATGTTTTTGCCATGTTTCAGTCGATGGTGGAGGGCAGGGCAGTCGGCTGGGAACTACTTGCGAAAGATGTTCCTCCCGAACATAAACGCGATCTGGATTACCTGATTGAAATGCTTGATTGGGAAGCGAATGTTGATCCAGAGTTTGCTTCGCACAATTTCACTGAGCCAACCGCAGTAAGGAGTGAGGATGAAATGCGGGATGGGGGATACCGAGAAGTTTGGGTTACGTACGGAACTTCGCACTATTCGGCAAAAGAATTAACCGTTTCTCCCGGCAGGACCGCCACAATCAAGGATGCTGCGGCCTATGGTGTCATTCTGACGCAAGGCTACGGTACATTTGGCGTGCATCAAGCGGAAACGCCTTCCCTGATCCGTTTTGGCGAGCTGACCCGTGACGAGTTCTTTGTGAGCGCCGATACCGCAAAAGATGGCGTGAAAATAACAAATCTGAGCCAGACCGAGCCGCTGGTGATGCTCAAGCATTTCGGGCCTGGAAATCCAGACGTCAAATCTTTAGTGCGGCATTAACACCTTACAATGGAGCATGGCTGCTTCCCCTGTTGCTGATGAGATTTTGACTAAATATGAGCCGGTAATTGGACTTGAAGTCCATGTGCAGCTAGGGACGAAGACGAAAATTTTCTGCAGCTGTCCGGTTGAATTTGGTGCTTCGCCGAATACCAACGTTTGTCCGGTGTGTCTTGGCTTGCCGGGTGCGCTGCCGGTACTGAGCAGGCAGGCGGTGGAGTCGGCCATCAGCGCCGCTATCGCGCTGCATTGCAAAATCAACCCGTTTTCACGTTTTGCGCGCAAGAATTATTTCTATCCGGATCTGCCCAAGGGTTATCAGATTTCACAGTATGACCAGCCGCTAGCGGAGCATGGCTACGTCGATGTGATTGTCGGCTCCGAGAAAAAGCGCATTGGCGTCACTCGCGTGCATATGGAAGATGACGCCGGGAAAAGCATTCACGACGGATTCAAGGATTCGGATCGGTATACTTATGTGGATCTGAACCGGTCCGGCACGCCGTTGATTGAAATTGTCAGCGAACCGGATATGCGTTCCTCCGATGAGGCATACGCCTATCTGACTGAACTGAAGCAAATGATGCAGTATATCGGCGTGTCGGACTGTGACATGGAAAAGGGTCAATTGCGCTGCGACGCGAATGTTTCGGTGCGGCTGCGGGGTGCCCCGAAGTTTGGCACGAAGGCGGAAGTGAAGAACCTGAACTCTTTCCGTTTTCTGAAAATGGCGCTGGAGTATGAGATCGAGCGGCAGGTAGAGCTGCTTGAATCCGGCGGTCAAGTAGTGCAGGAGACGCGGCTTTACAACGTGGAGACGGGGAGAACGGTTAGTATGCGCAGCAAGGAGCATGCGCATGACTACCGGTACTTTCCGGAGCCTGATCTGGTTCCTTTGCGGGTGAGTGAGCATTGGCTGCACGAGGTGAAGTCTCATCTGCCGGAATTGCCTGCTGACCGGCGCGAGCGTTTTGTCAGTTCTTACGGGTTGCGCGAGTATGATGCACAGGTTTTAACATCGACGCGAAGTATTGGCGATTACTTTGAGCGTGCCGTGACCGCCAGCGGGGATGGGCGTTTAACGGCGAACTGGGTCGTGGGCGATTTGATGGGTCTGTTAAAAGCGGCTGGCAAGGAGATTACCGAGTCGCCGGTCAGCGCGGAGCATTTGGGCGAGCTAGTGGCATTGATCAACAAGGGCGAGCTATCGGGCAAGCTGGCGAAAGAAATTTTGCCGAAGATGTTTGAGTCGGGTGAGCCAGCCTCTACCATCATGGAGCGTGAGGGCCTGAGGCAAATCTCCGATACTGGAGCTTTGGAAAAGCTGGTGGACGATGCAATAGCGGCGAATCCAAAGCAAGTGGAGCAATATAAAGCGGGCAAAACTACGCTGCTTGGGTTTCTGGTGGGGCAGGTGATGAAGGCCAGCCGAGGCCAGGCGAATCCAGCCGCCGTTAATGAAGCTTTGAAGAAGAAGCTGGGCTAGATTATATTCTCCCTTAGCAAGGGTCTGTTTCAAATCGCGCGAAAGCCCTTGCAGAACTGCTTGCGTGGCGGCCAAGTTGTGCGGCATGAAATTACCAACAGAATTAGGTTCCGCTAGGTCTTGCAAAAATTAGGACTTCTAATTGGAGCAGGAATCCGGCGCATTTCTGGTATCGCGCCATAGCAAGCTCACCCCGCTCCAATTACAATAAGTTTTCTGTTGCAAGATAAACATAGATATGAAGTAAAAGTTAGATAGTAGCTAATGAAAATCGTCGACACTATTTTTCAGTTTCCCAGCTACAGACCTAGTCGCGATGGTATCTGCAGAGTTCGAATCTTTGTCTCAGAAAAACAGCAAGTGACTGTACTTCTCACAGAGCTTGATGGTAATACAGGCCCTTTTGTAACAAATGGTATTGAGTTGATTCGAAATGCACTCCTTTCTCGTGGTT
>JBJMGL010000008.1:0-6604 GCA_045807985.1 Bryobacteraceae bacterium | reverse complement strand
GTATCGTCATCAAAGAAGATCTCTTTCAAACCCGGGAAGCTCTCCAGCGCGTATCGGCATTCGTTCACAATGTCGTCGCTCGAACGCAGCCGCCAGCGGTGGCCGGAGTGCGTCTGCGGCCAAAGGCAAAAAGTACACTGCGCCGGACACCCGCGTGTCGTATAGAACGAAAGGTATGGATGCAGCAGGAACGGGACGGTATAGCGCCGGAAATCGAGATCGCGCTTATAAACTTTCGTCACCCACGGCAGCGCGTCCAGGTCCTCAATAGGAGGCATTTCAGGATTATGCTGAAACCCGCCGTTCTTTCGGAACACCACGCTCGGAATCTGATCGAGCGGCTTGCCCATGGCATAGTCGCGGATCTGGTAATCGAATTCCTTCTTAACGATGAAATCGATGGCCGACGAGCAGCGCAGGCTTTCTTCCGGGCGGACCGTCACATGAGGGCCGACAAAGGCGACCTTCAGTTTCGGGTTCAGATCCTTCATCATCTCGGCAATCTTTACATCCACATGAAAGCCGGGAGTGGATGTAAAAAGCACCAGGAGTTCGAAGTCAGACGCCATCGCCACCGTCTGGTCGATCGAGACCTTGTGAGGCGGAGCATCCAGAACTTTGCTATCGGGGATCATGCCAGCGGGGTAGCAGAGCCAAACCGGATACCAATAGGACTCGATCTCGCGAGAGGCAGGCCAGCGTGAACCGGCACCACCGTCGAAGCCCTCAAAAGAAGGAGGGTTAAGAAAAAGCGTTCTCATGGATTCCCTGAGTATTATTCTCTAGGTTACTTGGTTGTGGGCGGCAGACTCAAGCCTATGAAATTAATTAGAGTTTACCGAAGGCCCTAAGGTCATTGGCGGCATTAAGCGGAAGCGGAGCCGATCCGAGCCCAAACTATTTAAGCATGGATTGATGAACAGCAGCAGAGTTGACCTCCTCGTCTGTCTCAGAATCACGACTCCGCGTAAACTTTGAAAAATTAATGCTAATTTCTATTTTGCCAACCAAACGGGTATCAATCGTGCTTGCAAGATAGGACGGAACCGCCAGACCATTTTGAATGGAAAAACCACGCCTGAAATCGACTTGCTTAAAGAAGACACTAGGGTTTTTCACCAGCCTCCCTTTCTCAAACACCGGCAAATACGTTTTGCTGTCAATCCACATCTCGCCTTTAAACAGACCAACTTTCTTCTTGCGCGGTGTTAGTTGAAATACATAGGCTGGCGTATTCGCCTGACTAGGAACCTGGCCTTTGTATTTGAACTTGTAATTAGCTGGTGTGATCCCGATATCTTGATCCCCTTGCTCTTGCTGTTCGGCATTCAGATAACGAGCAATAATCTCCTTCTTAACGAAGTTCGCGCCCTGAAAAGCGATTTGTCTGTAAGTAACCTGACCTACTCTAGAAATCTTACGTAAAGCGCGGAGTGTTCCGCTCTCCTTCAGCTTAGGAACTTGCGCACTGATCTCAACCTCCATGGATGCTCCCCGCAACTCATCATCATGGCTCTTTGCCCGTAAGTATTTGCTGATGATTTCTGCTACTTCTGAAGAAGAAATCTCCTCCTCATCCGCAGTTGCGCTGGGTAGGATTCCAAACAACAGCACGGAGAAAGTAATAAGGGTTATTAAGAATCGTCGTCTCAATCCAGTAACTTGCATGTCGCCCACTCCTCGGCGACAAATCAGAAATTCTCGGGCCGATGAGTCAGTTTAACAAAATACCTGGGGTTACGGGTTTCTGTATAACTGTTTATAGCCCTTAGATGAGCAACTCCAGTAGCCGTTGCAAGGAAGAATGGAGAGAGAAAGCCCCGAAATTTAATAAGATGATAGCGGCTGTTTGTTTACTGAAACGAATTTTTGAGCATGCGCCGCGATTATCACAACTGGTACAGTCACCGGCTCGGACGCCACATGGAGTTACTGGCCTATGGTCACGCGGGAATGCCGATCCTGGTTTTTCCGACCTCTCAAGGTAGATTCTATGAGTACGAGAACGCCGGAATGATCCACCCTATCTGGCAAAAGATTGAAAACGGTCATCTGCAAGTATTCTGCGTGGACAGCGTTGATTCCGAAAGCTGGTATAACCGCAATATCCATCCGCATGATCGTGTCATGCGGCACGTCGCCTATGAAAGTTACCTGCTCTACGAGGTGCTTCCCCTGATTAAGGGCGTGAACGGAGCGCAGCAAATTTGTGTCACGGGCTGTAGCCTAGGCGGTTACCACGCCGTCAATTTCGCGCTGAAGCACCCGGACGTAACATCATCCTGCGTCTCCATGAGCGGCGCTTTCGACATGCGGTCATTCATGGATGGCTACTACGATAATGATTTTTACTTCAATAACCCGGTAGACTATGTTCCTAACGTGGGCGATCCGTGGTTTATGGAACACTACAGCAAAATGAAGCTGGTTCTGGCCGTTGGCGATCACGATATCTGCCTGGGAGAAAACTATCGTATGGCTCATCTGCTTGGTACGCATGGTATTCCACACTGGCTGGATGTCTGGACCGGTGGAGAACGTCATGATTGGCCCTTATGGCAACGCATGGCGGTTAAGTTCTTTTAATCTTCTGCAATAGAAACTGCCCCTTTTATAGACAGGAAAAATGCCAAAAATCGGAATCATCTACGGAATGGAAAACACCTTCCCCGCCGCGCTGGTAGAGCGGATCAACAGCAAAAGCGTTCCCGATGTGACAGCCGAGCACATTCGCATCGGCGGGGTAAAAATGGCCGATCCGAGCGGTTATCGCGTCATTATTGATCGGATTTCGCAGGATATTGAGTTCTATCGCGCTTATTTGAAAAACGCGGTTCTCACCGGCACGATCGTGATCAATAATCCCTTCTGGTGGAGCGCTGACGATAAGTTTTTCAATTACGCTCTAGCCAGCAAATTGGGCGTGGCCGTGCCTAAAACCGTGGTGCTGCCCCATAAAGCGCATCCGCCTGGAACCACCGTGCAATCCATGCGAAACCTGATCTTTCCCTTGAACTGGCAAGAAATCTTCGACTACATCGGATTTCCCGCCTTTCTCAAGCCATTTAGCGGTGGAGGTTGGAAGCACGTCTACAAGGTCAATTCGCAAGAAGAGTTCTTCAACGCTTACGAGCAAACCGGAACGCTCTGCATGACCCTCCAATCAGCCGTTGAGTTCAACGAGTACTTCCGCTGCTACGTCGTGGGCCAGGAGAAAGTGCGAGTTATGAAATACGACCCGAAGCAGCCGCACCACTTGCGCTATATCAAAGACGGCACCGCTAGCTCACAGGAACTTCACGACCGTATCGCGAAAGACTGCCTCACGCTCTGCCGCGCTTTGGGCTATGACTTCAATACAGTAGAATTCGCCGTCCAGGACGGCATCCCTTACGCCATTGATTTCTTAAACCCCGCCCCCGACGCCGACGTGTACTCCGTAGGGGAGGAAAACTTCGAGTGGGTAATAGAAAATGTAGCCAATCTTGCTATTGCCAAAGCTCTCAGCAATGAGCAGCCGCAAACCCAGTACCACTGGAGCTACTTCCTCAGTGGCGAAGCATCCAAAACAGCGGCAAGTTCAGTATAAACACTGGTGTTAAGCTGTTCTCACCTGGAGGGCACAGGCAATGGAACCTAGTCTGACGATCGGAATCGAAGAAGAATATCAGACGATCGACCCCCATACGCGGGACCTTCGCTCTCACATCGAAGCCGAAATCATCTCAAAAGGCAAACTCTTCTTAAAGGAAGCAGTAAAAGCCGAAATGCACCAATCCGTGGTCGAAATCGGCACCGGAGTTTGCCGGAGCATAAAGGATGCTTCTGTTCAGCTGAAGGAGCTACGGACGCAAATCTGTACCCTTGCCAAGCAGAACAATCTGCGGGTAGCGGCGGCGGCTACGCATCCTTTCGCGGACTGGCGTCACCAGGAAATTTACCCGGATGCGCGCTACGAAACAATTGTGGAAGACTTAAGGATGGTTGCGCGCGCCAACCTGATTTTCGGCTTGCATGTCCATATTGGAGTGGAAGACCGCGAAACAGCCATTCACCTGATGAACGCGGCGCGCTATTTCCTGCCACACATCCTGGCGCTGTCAACCAACTCCCCCTTCTGGCTGGGAATGGATACCGGATTGAAATCTTACCGCTGCAAAGTGTTCGATAAGTTCCCGCGCACGAATATCCCGGACACCTTTCAAAGCTGGGGCGAGTACGAGCGTTTCGTCAACCTGCTCGTAAAAACCAACTGCATCGACAACGCCAAGAAAATTTGGTGGGACATCCGTCCTCACCCGCACTTCCCGACGCTGGAGTTCCGTATCTGCGACATGCCTATGCGCGCCGATGAAACCATCGCCATCGCTGCCTTGATCCAGGCAACCATCGCAAAACTTTATAAGCTCCACGCCGCCAATCAAAGCTTCCGCCTTTACGAACGCGCACTCATTATGGAAAATAAGTGGCGCGCCTTACGGTACGGGCTGGACGGAAAGTTGATCGATTTTGGCAAGCAGACCGAAGTACCCGTCCGTGATCTCATCTATGAATATCTGAGCTTTGTGGACGATGTTGTAGACGAATTAGGCTCTCGCGAAGAGATCAACTACATTCACCGGATACTGGAGCAGGGAACAGGGGCGGATCGACAGCTACGGATATTCCAAGAAACAGGAGATCTGACAAAAGTTGTTGATTACATCATCTATGAAACAGAAGCCGGTCTTGTCACGGAACCAATGACAGCCAGCGCTATGCAATGAGTACCAATCTGAAAAGTATAGATTTCGACCCCGAGTTGCGGCAAGGCGCGCACAACGCCGTTTATGTGTGCCTGAATGTCCAACCCTCCGAAAAAGTAACAGTCATTACCGACCAGGCCAGCGAAGAGATAGCGGCCAGCTTGGTAGCGGAGTTGGAAGACCGTCGCTGCACCTATAATATCTTCGTTCTGGAAGACCTCGCGCCGCGCCCCCACATTGACATGCCGGAAGCGGTGTTGCAGGATCTGGCGACCAGCCAGGTCAGCATTTTCGCGGTGCAAGCGCAAGCCAACGAACTGCGGACCCGGATGCAGATGTGCGAGGTCGTGAACCGTCACAGGCTGCGTCACGCCCACATGGTCAATATTGAAAAAAAGATCATGCTGGAAGGTATGCGAGCGGACTTTCAGCAAGTGGACGAACTCACCCGCCGCGTGATGGAGGTTGCTAACAAGGCCCGCTGTATCCGCGCCACAACACCGGCGGGCACGGATATCCGAGCCGATCTGACGCCCCGTTACAAATGGATCAAAACCAGCGGTCTGATCAGTTGCGAAAAGTGGGGCAATCTTCCTGGGGGTGAAACTTTTACGTCGCCCCTGGAAGTAAATGGAACCTATGTCGTGGACGGCGTCGTAGGCGATTATCTCTGCGCCAAGTATGGAGATCTGAAAGAAACGCCGTTAACTCTTGAAGTAAAGGCCAACCGCCTCATCAACGCGCATTCCACTAATAAAAGTCTCGAACACGAGTTTTGGGAATACACGCACCGCGACGAAAATAGCGACCGGGTCGGTGAGTTCGCCATCGGAACGAATCTCGCCATTCACGAAATTGTCGGCAACATCCTACAAGACGAAAAAATCCCCGGCATCCACATGGCCTTCGGAGATCCTTATGGAGCCCATACCGGCGCCCAATGGAAATCCACCACCCATATCGACGTAGTGGGACGGCAATTTGACATCTGGGCTGACGACCAGCAAATCATGAGAGACGGGCGTTTTCTGGTATAGTCACAATGCCGTGATTCCAGAACTGCGCAAACGCTTCAACGAGCACTGGACACCACAACTCTACGAAAAATTCCTCCGAGGCATCGACGCGAGCGCAGGAATCCACATCCAGTTCCGTCTGAGCGAAACACCAGTTTTTCTTCCTAAGCCGCTACTGGATAAAATGGTGCGCTACGGCCAGGAACTCTATGGCCAGCTCGCGGCCAATCCCGATTATCGAAAAGCTTCGGACGCTGCCATCCCGGCCCGGTTCAAAGTCCCCAACGAATCCGAGCACCCGCTCTTTATACAAGCCGACTTCGGGCTGATCCGCGAAGAAGACGGCACCCTGGAACCCAAGCTAGTCGAAATTCAAGGCTTTCCGTCCATCTACGCCTTACAAGCGGCCATGGCCGAGGAATATCAACGAGCTTATCATCTGAACGAAACCGTGGGAGCGCCACTGCTTCATCTGCTGGACAACCACACACCCAAAACCTTCATTGATTTATTAGGCCAAGCGATTCTAAACGGACACGCGCCGGAAGAAGTCGTCCTTCTGGAAATCGATCCTTATGAACAGAAAACCGCGGGAGACTTCGTGGTCACTCAACGGCTCCTGGGCATTAAAATCGCCTCGCTCACCGATATTCGGAAAGAAGGGCGCAAACTATACTTCAAAGGCGTTCCCATTAAACGCATATACAACCGCGTGATCGCAGATGAGCTCCTCAGGAAAAACATCCACCGCGGCACCGGCCAAGTGCTGACTTCGCAACGCCTCAGCCAAGGCGGCAATGTCCACCACGGTTCCCCGCGAAGCATTCAGCAGGCAAGCCCCCT
>JBJMGL010000007.1:0-3247 GCA_045807985.1 Bryobacteraceae bacterium | reverse complement strand
TTTGCCATCTTTTCAAAAGCCTGGATAAACTCTGGCCGGCAATCAGGGTAGCCGGAATAATCAATGGCGTTCACTCCAATGAAAATGTCCGACGCGCCAGTCACTTCGGCGTAAGCGAGCGCGAACGACAGGAAAATCGTATTGCGGGCAGGCACATAGGTCACTGGAATCCCGCTGCTCATCTCGCTTTCCCCCCGGTTCTTTGGAACGTCCACATCGCTTGTGAGGGCCGATCCGCCGAATGCCCGCAGGTCGAAGCGGACAATTTGATGCTCTTTGGCCCCCAGATGCCCGGCAATGTGACGGGCGGCTTCCAGTTCCACCCGGTGACGCTGCCCGTAATCAAAGGACAGGCAGTAGCACTCATAACCCTTCTGGCGGGCCATCGCCAGGCAGGTTGCAGAGTCGAGACCGCCGCTGAGAAGACAGATGGCGCGTTTCCCTTCCGATGCAATCACAGCTTCAGTATAGGGCGCTCAGGGAGAGTCACTCTTTCGAACAGCGGAAACGGTGGCTTCGAGTTCGCCCTGATGTAAGCGGATGTTTAAGACTTCGCCCGCGCTGGTCTCTGCTGCTGACCGAAGCGCTTGTCCTCCCGCCGTTTCAACAATGGCGTAACCTCGCCCGAGTACAGCTAAGGGGCTGAGCTGATGGAGGTAAGCTCGCGCTTCCTCCATCCTTTTCCCGACACTGCAGATCTTTGTGTTCCACGCTTTCTGAAGTTGCTCGCTCAGCATCTCCTGTTTATGGCGGCTTCGCTCGAACCGAAGCTGCATGTTGCAGTCTTGCAGCCTTCGTGAAAGCTCCTGGTAACGCTTGTTGAATGCTTCGAGCTTACTCTCTCCTAAATGTCTTAACTGTGTATCGGCCTCATCGACCCGTTGACTGCGCCGGGTTAAGATTCGCTGGATGAGCGTTGTTGCCCGCTCGCCAATCCGCTGGTGCAGGTCCCGGGAGGCGACAACCAGATGGTAGCGCAAAGCCTGAGCGATCTTTAACCGGCACGCGTCAATCTGCTCCAACAGACTTTCCCGCGTGCAAATGACGATCTCGGCTGCTGCGGAGGGAGTAGGGGCGCGATGATCGGCAACGAAATCGGCAATTGTGAAGTCCGTTTCGTGCCCAATCGCCGAAATCACCGGCACCTTTGAGGCCGCTATAGCTCTGGCGACGCGCTCCTCGTTGAAGCTCCACAGATCTTCGAGCGATCCGCCGCCTCTCGCTACGATCACGACATGAGCCCAACCGCTGGAGCTGAAGTGAGAGATTCCGCTACAGATTTGCTCGACTGATCCTTCGCCCTGGACCTGTGCTGGAAATAGCCGGATATGCAGGCCGCTGAAACGCCGTTGGAGAATCTGAAGCATGTCCCGGAGAACCGCGCCGTTGGGAGATGTGACTAAACCGATGCGCCCCGGCAACCTGGGCAGCGGACGTTTCCTGGACGCTTCAAACAAACCTTCCGCCGCTAACTGGCTTTTCAACTGTTCGAAGGCCAGTTGAAGAGCTCCCGCGCCTTGCGGTTCCAGCAGTTCAACGACTAACTGATACTCGCCGCGCGCCTCATAGACTTCCAGGCTTCCGCGCGCCATGACTGCCAGTCCATCCTGCGGTTTGAACTTCGCATACCGGGCAGCGCCCTTGAAGAGCGCGCACTTGATCTGGCTCGTTGAATCTTTTAACGAAAAGTAATAATGGCCGCTCGCCGCGAGGCGGCAACCAGAAATTTCACCGGACACCCAGACGTTGCCGAACTCTTCTTCAAACACGTCTTGAATGGCCGAATTGAGTTCGCTGACTCCATAAATATGTCGTTCCGGCCCTAGTGCCAGTTGTAGCTGGCCGTTTTCTTCTGCTTCTTTGCTCAACACTTTTAACTCCGGTCTCGCATCTCCATGGTTCCACAGCGCAGGCTGTTGCGCTATTCTAACGAGTTATCAGCCATGACCCCACAAGAAGCTCTTGAATTCGCCCGCAAGAATGATGCACGACAGATCGATCTGCGTTTTACCGATATTCCTGGACTGAACCAGCACATCTCGTATCCGATCTCCATGCTCAATGAGGATGCCTTCGAAGATGGCTTTGGAATCGATGGATCGAGCATCCGTGGCTGGGCGGCGATCAATGAAAGCGATATGTTGATCATCCCCGACGCCTCTACCGTCTTCATGGACCCTTTCGCGGAAGTCCGCACGCTGGTGATGTTGGGCGACATTGTTGACCCCATTACGCGTCAACACTACGACCGGGACCCGCGCTGGATTGCCAAAAAAGCCGAGCTTTACCTTAAGAATAGCGGATTAGCCGATACCGCTTACTTCGGCGCGGAAGCCGAATTTTTTATTTTCGATAACGTCCGGTTCGACCAGAACCAGCACAGCGGTTTTTACTTTATTGATGCGGAAGAAGGACGCTGGAACTCAGGCCGGGAAGAAAATAACCTTGGCTACCGGCCGCGCTACAAGGAGGGATACTTCCCGGTTCCGCCGACTGACCATTATCAGGACCTGCGCAGCGAAATGGTCGCTACCATGCTTGAGTGTGGCTTAAATATTGAGTGCCACCACCACGAAGTGGCAACAGGCGGACAATGCGAGATCGATCAAAGGTTTGATACCCTTGTGAAATCCGCGGACAACATGATGCTTTACAAGTACATTGTCCGTAATGTCGCTTATCAGTACGGCAAATCCGTCACCTTTATGCCAAAGCCGATCTTTGGCGATAACGGCAGTGGGATGCACACGCACCAAAGCTTATGGAGAGACGGCAAGCCACTGTTTGCCGGAGACAATTACGCTGGTTTAAGTCAAATCGCGTTGTGGTACATCGGCGGCCTCCTGCGTCATGCGCGGGCTTTGTCCGCCATTATTGCTCCCACGACAAACAGCTACAAGCGCCTGGTGCCTGGCTATGAGGCCCCGGTCAATCTGGCCTACTCGCGCCGCAATCGCTCGGCGGCGGTCCGTATTCCAATGTACTCGAACAGCCCAAAAGCGAAACGAGTGGAGTTTCGTCCGCCCGATCCCGCCTCCAATCCGTATCTGGCGTTCGCTGCCATGATGATGGCAGGACTTGACGGCATCGTCAATAAAATTGACCCAGGCGAACCCCTTGATAAGGATATTTACGACTTGTCTCCGGAAGAGATGAGAAAAGTTCCATCCATGCCGCCCATGCTGGATGAAGCGCTGACCTGTTTGGAAGAAGATCATGCCTTTTTGACGAAAGGTGATGTCTTCTC
>JBJMGL010000006.1:0-6951 GCA_045807985.1 Bryobacteraceae bacterium | reverse complement strand
TCAAAGGTAAGATCAGGCATGAGCTCCCGTATATAATCCAGGCTTATCAACTCTAGCAAAGATTTATGCGGGATGACAAAAGAATATGCAGGCGCTTTTCGCTCAAATTGTCCTTGCTGACAGCAATTCTATTCTGAAATCGCGTGCGTAAACGGCTAAAGGGCTTTACTTTTTTGCTGCAGATCATCATTGTGGCGAAAGCTCAGCAGAAGGGCGCTCCCGCTACGGCTGCTCAGTATCAGGAGCAAGTTGTCGTCACAGGAACGTATGCGTCGATACCGCTTGATGAAGCGGACCGCACAGTGGATAGCATTCCTATCGGTCAGTCGCCTGCGATTTTTCGCAATGCAATGGATGCGCTGCAATCCAATCCGTCGATTGATGTCCGTCAGCGTGCGCCGGGAGTGCAGGGTGATCTTTCGATTCGCGGGTCTTCCTTTGGACAGACGTTGGTTTTAGTGAATGGGCTGCGGTTGAACGACGCGCAGACAGCGCATAATAACCTCGATTTGCCGTTTCCTTTCGGAGCTGTGCAACGGATTGAGGTGCTGGAGGGCAGTGGATCGACTTTGTATGGTTCGGATGCGCTGGGAGGAGTGGTCAATTTTATTACGGCACCGCCGAATGTCAGCGAGTTACGCTTCAGCTTGGCGGGCGGGAGTTTTGGCACAAATCAGCAGAATGGGTCTTTGGCTTACGTCGGGAAGCAAGTTGGCGAGCAACTGACGTTTACGCGGGAGCTGTCTACAGGATTTATGCCGGACCGAGATTACCGTAGTTTGGCTTTCGGGTCGCAGACAGGGTTTCAGTCAGGTTTGGGACACAGTGACTTGCTGCTGGGATGGAGTGACCGTCCGTTCGGCGCGGCTCAATTTTATGGCAATTATCCTTCATGGGAGCGCACAAAAGGGTGGTTTGCGGGAGCGAGGCAGGAGTTAGGCAAAAAGGCAGAGGTGGATTTCGGGTATCGGCGACATACGGATCTGTTCACTCTGTTTCGAGATAAGCCTTGGATTTACCGCAATGATCATGTGACCGAGAGTTACCAGATCGGCTTGCGCCGCCGCCAAGAGGTCACCAATACCATGCGCTTCTACTACGGCGCGGAGGCGTATCGCGATGTGATTAACAGCAGCAATTTGGGGCAGCGTCAGCGGAATCGCGGAGCAGTGTATGGGAGTTTTGATGCCCGGGCTTTACGGCGTTTTTCATTGTCGATGGGAGGGCGTGAGGAGGTGTTTTCGGGCGGAGAGAAACAGTTCAGCCCGTCGATTTCGGGCGGGTATTGGGTGAGCGGCCATGTCAAGCTGCATGGAGCGGTCAGCAGCGCGTTCCGATTACCGACATTCACGGATCTTTATTATTCTGATCCGGCCAATATGGGTAATCCGAATTTGAAGCCGGAGAGTGCTTGGAGTTATGAGGGCGGGACGCAAATGAATGTCGGACGGCATAACGGGGATGTTGTTTTGTTTCATCGGCGCGAGCGCAACGACATCGATTATGTTCGCTCCAACCCGAATGATATTTGGCGGGCGCGGAACATCCATCGTCTGCAGTTTACGGGTTTTGAGGCGGTTTTCCGGTTTCAAATTGCTCCGTCGCAGCGACTGGATATTGCGTACACCGGCCTGCACGGGGCGCAGGAGGCGCTGCGTGGAGAGCAGTCGAAGTATGTTTTCCAGTATCCGGTCCATTCAGGCACGGTGACATGGTGGGGGCATGCTCCGCAACGGATTGATACGCATCTGCGGATTGGAGTGCTCCAGCGGTACGGTCGTGATCCGTATCCTCTGATTGAGTTGTCGGCGGAGCGGGCGTTTCAGTATATGAAGCCGTTTGTGCAGCTCACGAATATGACGAACACCGGATATGAGGAGATACCGGGAGTGCGGATGCCAGGGCGCGCGGCGATTGCCGGGATGGAGTTTTATTGGAGGCGCAGATAAAATTTCTTATTCGTGGCGCAGAGCGATGAGAGGATCAACAGCGGCAGCGCGACGGGCGGGAAGTCCTCCGGCGATACAGGCTGCCAGCAGGAAGATGCCAGCGGCGGTTGCCATGACGAGCGGATCAGCGGGACGGATTCCGAACAGGAGCGAGCGGAAGATTTGCATCGTGGCAAGTGAGCTTACTAGACCAACGGCTAAACCCGCACCCAGCAGAGTGAAAAGATCTTTCATGACAAGAAAGATGAGTTCGCTTTTTTGTGCTCCTAAGGCGGCCCGGATGCCGATTTCTTTAGTCCGGCGCGCTACGGAATAATTCAGAAGACCAAATAAGCCAATGGCCGCCATGAGCAAGCCTAAAAAGGCTAACACTCCGCCGATGCCCGCGAGCAGCTTTTCACGGAGAAGCGTGTTGCCTACGAGTGTTTCGAGAGTGGCCATCTCACGGATTTGCATGTCTGAGCCGATTGCTTGCGCTTCCCGATTCACTAGACGTGAGACCGAACCGAGATGAAGCGAGGAGCGCAGGTAAAGGGCAAAACTTTTTGGAGCATCAGGGGGAGCGTAAACAAGAGGAACATAAATAATCGGCTCTGGCCCGTTTCGCAGATTGCCATAGTATGCATTTGCGACTTCCCCAACTATGACGTGGCGCTCTGCCTTTTCTCTACTTGGCCGGCTGAACTCCTGTCCTAGAGGATTGATGCCGTCAAAGTATCGACGAGTAAAAGCGCGATTGACAATTGCCGGTATTCGTTGTGTAACCTCATTATCCTGTGGCTGGAAATCGCGCCCTCTTAGCAGGGGGGTTCGGAGCGTTGTAAAGTATTTCGGCGACACAAGATAGAAGATTTCCTCCCGCTCGGAAGGAGGTTTGCCAGGTAACAGGATCTGATGTGACATACCACCTCCTTGGAAGATAGGCCATGCGGCAATAGCAGCGGACTTTATTTCAGGTTGAGTGACAATATGTCCCAGCAACTGATCCATCAACTGAAGTTGGTGTTGTTGTGGTTGTTTGCGAGCTTCTGTGGCCATGCTCAGTACTGCCACATTCTGTGCATCAAAGCCGGTATCAACACTCATTAAGTTGTACAAACTGAACAGGAAAGCTGCACCTGCCATAACAAGGCAGAAGGCGCAAGCTACTTGCATAACCACAAAGAAATGCCCGAGACGGAGTTTACTAGCCTGTCCAGTGGAGCTTCGTAACGCTTCCATAGGCTGCGCACTTGATGATTGCCACGCGGGAATGAGGCCGAAGAGCACGGCAACTATTGTCGAAACAGCGATGCTGAAAAGCAGCACGCGCGTGTCCATGTGCAGATCGAAGCGAATCGGGTCTGTATCGATAGAAAGCAGGCTCACGAGCGCGGGAGCGGTCCACCGGGCCAGCAGCCAGCCTCCTGCTCCTGCTAACGAAGAAAGCAGGAGACTTTCGGTTAAGAGTTGGCGTATAAGACGCATCCTGCCTGCTCCTAATGAAACGCGCATGGCTAATTCGGCGGAGCGGGCTGTTGCGCGTGCTAACAACAGGCTGGCTACATTAGCGCAGGCGATCAGGAGCATGCCGGCAGACACTGCTAGCACGATCCACATGGGGCGCGCGAACGTGCGCCGGAATCCGGAGGCACCGATTGCTCCTGAGTGAACTCGAATAGCCATTTGCGTGAACTGTCTGCGGATTGGCTCCGGCATGGTTGGAAGTCTCTTAACGCGCTCTTCCTGGAACTGATGAAAAGTGGGTTGTAGGCGTGCTTTCAATTGTTCGCGAGTCGAAGCAGGCGCTAAACGGCCAAAAATGCGAAACCAATTCCAGCCTGGATCATTAAACACTTCAGATTTATATGAGGAGGCAGGCATCCACATATCAACAAATTTTCCAGGCTCGACGCCGAAGAACCCTTTACGAGTAATGCCAATCACTTCGTACTGATCGGACTCGATCCTTATCAATCGTCCTAAAACAGCCGGATCTAAATTGAAACTTTTCTGCCAGTAGTCATAGCTCAAAACTGCCAGCTTACGGTTTCCAGGTATGTGATCTTCTTGCGCCGAAAAGAAACGTCCGAGTGCTGGAGTAATTCCCAAAATGTCAAAAGCATCAGCGGAGATAAATTGCGTTGTGACTTTATGGGCGGGTGATGTTGCATTTTCCCTTCTGGCTTCGGCCCGATTGGGATAGCCGAAAATTGCTAAACGCGCCAAAGTTCCTGATGCTGCACGAAAACCCTGGTAGATCGGATAGCTAAATGCCTCTCGTTCTCCTCCTGGTTCTTCGCCTGCTTGCAACACAGGAGGCATGGCTAGCGTAAAAAGCTGATCGGGGTCATGCACGGGCAAAGGGCGCAGCATAGCGGCGGAGACGATCGAGTAAATGGCTGTATTTGCGCCGATCGCGAGACTTAACGACAGAATCGCCGTGAGCGCGAAGGCGGGAGTCTTGCGCATCCCGCGCCAGGCGTAACGAAGGTCTTGCCAGAAACTTTCCAGCATGGCCCATAAGCGGATTTCACGGCTTTGCTCTTGCAGCTTTGTTAGATTGCCGAAGCGGACGACCGCTTGCCTTTGTGCTTCCTCGCTATCTAGGCCTCGCTGCCGCAGGGCGGCGGCTCGCCTTTCCAAGTGGTCGCGCATTTCCTCGTTTAGCTCGGCATCGAGGCGACTTGGATAAAGCGCGTTTTTCAAGCGCGAAAACCAGGACATCGGAATCTCCTTATGTTTCAGGCATGGCGAAGCACACGGGCAACGCCCGCCGAGAAATCGGTCCAGCGCTGCGTTTCAGCAAATAGCTGTTTTTTACCTGCACGCGTGATTTGGTAAAAACGGGCGCGGCGTTTGTTTTCGGTGATGGTCCATTCCGCGCTGATCCAGCCGAGTTCTTCCATGCGGTGCAGGGCCGGATAGAGCGAACCCTCTTCGACGCGAAGCGCTTCTTCTGACAATTCTTCGATGGCGCTGGCAATCCCGTAGCCGTGGAGAGGACCGCGACGGTCGAGGACCGTTAAAACAAGCAGGTCAAGGGCAGTTTGGGCGGAATTGGGTGACGGCATCTATACTACGACGGCTAGGGTAGCCGCCTGGGTATAGAAGATCACAAGTGATTTGGGGGTGTCAAGGAATAATTTGCGGGTCTGCGCGGGGACTATGGTTTAGCGGCCGAAAAAGTCAGCGTTCTTTTGGGTGAAGTCGGCCCATTTGTCCGGCAGGTCATCAGCAGCAAAGATGGCTGAAACGGGGCAGACCGGCACGCAAGCGCCACAGTCAATGCATTCGACAGGATCGATGTAGAGCATTTGTTCGCCTTCGTATTTCTCCTCGTCCTTCTTGGGATGAATGCAGTCAACGGGGCAGGCGTCAACGCAGGCGGTATCTTTTGTTCCGATGCAGGGTTCGGCAATTACGTAAGCCATTCGAGATCTGATTTCCTTTACAACTACAAATCTTAGGAGTAGCACACAGGAGGGGCGGGAACAACGTGGTAACAGCGAGCAGTCGGTTTTCCCGTTTAAACGCGGATAAGGAAAAGGATTTGGTTGGGGTGAGTCCAGAGCTTTCTGAGGGAGAAGATGCCTCGCCTTCCGCTTACAATAACCACAGATGGCAGCGAAGGTGCGTAAGGCGGTTTTTCCAGCCGCCGGGTTAGGAACAAGATTTTTGCCGGCGACAAAGGCATCTCCCAAGGAGATGCTTCCGGTTGTGGATAAGCCGCTGATTCAGTATGGGGTCGAGGAAGCGATACAGTCTGGTATCCAGAACATTATCATCATCACGGGACGCGGCAAGTCCGCGATGGAAGACCACTTTGATGTGAGCTATGAACTGGAGCAGTTGCTCGGGTCGAAGAAGAAAACCGAGTTGCTTACAATAGCCCGGTCGATTGCGGACATGGCTGATATTTCGTATGTCCGGCAGAAGGAAGCGCTGGGGCTGGGCCATGCGGTTCTGCGCGCAAAAGAGCTGGTCGGGAATGAGCCGTTTGCGGCGGTTTTGTCGGATGACATCATTGCTTCGCAGAAACCTTGCATTCGTCAGTTGGTGGACGTTTATGAGCAGTATGGGGCATCCGTGCTGGCCTTGATGGAGGTGCCGAAAGAGCAGATTTCGGCTTACGGCGTGGTGGATGCCGAGCCGGTGGCTGGCAATGACCGGCTTTTCAAGATTCGCCATATGGTGGAGAAGCCGAAGGCGGCGGATGCGCCCTCGAATCTTGCCATTATTGGCCGTTATGTTTTGACGCCTGAAATTTTCGGGTGCATCGAGTCGATTGAGCCGGGAAGCGGCGGTGAAATTCAATTAACGGACGGTTTGAAGCATATGCTGCGGGATCGTCCTATTTATGGCCTGAAGTTTGAGGGCAAGCGGTTTGATGCGGGCGATAAGTTGGGATTCCTGAAGGCAACGGTCGAGTTTGCCTTGGAGCGGCAGGACTTAGGACCGGCATTCCGGGAGTACCTGAAGACGCTTTCGCTTTAATAAAGAGTGAAGATGAGGATGAGAGTTAAGGCGGCGCTGGCGGCGATTCTGTTTACATTCTCGCTGCCTCTCGCCGCCAGTTCACAGAAGACCACTATCACGGTTGAAGTCAAGAACCAGTTTGATAAGCCGGTTGATAATGCGGCAGTGATTCTTGATTTCCTTGGTTCGCATCAGATTACAAAGCTCGGGATGCGTCGGGCGGTGCATTGGGAAGCGCGCACGAACCAGCAAGGGATCGCGCATTTTCCGCCGATTCCTTATGGGACGGTTCAGGTACAGGTGATCACGAAGAAATATCAAACGTTTGGCGAAAAGTTTGACGTAGATACGGAAGCAAAGAAGATCGATGTAAAACTGAACCCGCCGCAGCAGCAGTATAGCGCGCATCCGCCGCTGAAACCGGCGGACCCGCCGAAGTGAAACTCTTGGTAGTTTAGATGTATGACTGAAATAGATCCGCTCATCTCCACTGAAGAGGAAATTGAAGTCGATGCAGCAACTACGGCGGCCATCGAGCGTGGTA
>JBJMGL010000005.1:0-3824 GCA_045807985.1 Bryobacteraceae bacterium | reverse complement strand
CTCCTTCCATGCCGGCGCAGACAATAGCCACGCGAGCTTCCTGCAAACGGCCGCGTTGGTCGAGAAGGCGGTGAATACCGGCCACTCCGACGTCACAGACTGTGTCTACTTCGTTGCCCATTACTTCGGCAGTGAGGCGGGCTTCTTCAAGAACGGGGATATCGCTGGTGCCCGCGCAAATAGCCGTAATTTTGCCTTTGCCTAAAATGGTACGGTCACGCCAAACGCGCACGACACGGGAAAGCGGGAAGTGTTCGGCATCCGATGTCAGCGCTGTTACTTGCTCGGCCATTTCGGACGTGGCGCGGGTTAGCAGCAGGTTGGGCGATTTGGATAAAAGCGCTTTGGCGATAGAGGCTACTTGATCGGGTTGCTTTCCTTGGCCCAGGATCACTTCCGGCATGCCGTGGCGAAGGGCGCGGTGGTGATCGACTTTGGCGAAACCGAGGTCCTCAAAAGGCAGGTCGCGGAGGCTGGTAAGGGCGGTGGTGACGGGAGTGCGCCCGTCGCGCACATCTTCTAGAAGTTGCTGGAGTTGGTGAGCGTTCATCTGTCTAAAGGATTGCTTACGTCGAAAGAGGGCGTGCGCGCATCTCTTAGAATAGTAACGTCCTTTCCGTTATGGTTCCTTTTTGGCGACGGTTGCTCCTCACGCTCGAAATGTTCAAATTTGAGCATTCTGTGTTTGCGCTGCCGTTTGCCTTAACAGGGGCGATGCTGGCTTGGCGCGAGAGCGGGTTTGCGACGGAGAGGCTGGGTTTTCGTTTGTTATGGATCGTGGTGGCGATGGTGTCGGCGCGGTCGGCGGCGATGACATTTAACCGGATTCTGGATGCGGAGATCGATGGACGCAACCGGCGTACGGCGGGACGGGCTTTGCCTGCTGGCTTGTTGACTCCTCGGTTTGCTTGGGTGTTTACGGCGATTTCGGTGTTGATCTTTGTTTGGTCGGCTCGTGAGCTGGGACCCGTGTGCTTGCTGTTGGCGCCGGTGGCTTTAGCGGTGGTGTTCGGTTATTCCTACGCGAAACGGTTTACTATGTTTGCCCATCTGTGGCTGGGTTTGGCGCTAGGAATTGCACCGGCGGCAGCCTGGATTGCGATGCGCGGGACTTTGGATGCACGCATCCTGTGGTTGACGGCGGCGGTAATGTTCTGGACGGCTGGATTCGATGTGATCTATGCTTGCCAGGATTTTGAGTTCGATTGCACTGAAGGATTGTGCAGTATTCCGCGGCGATTTGGGTTAAAGAATGCTCTGCTGATTGCGCGATTCCTGCACGTTTCGATGATTGTTTGCCTACTGGCGTTGGTCCATTCATTCCATTTACACGTGCTGAGTCTAGTGGGCGTGGGCGCGGTAGGCGCGTTACTGATTTATGAACATGGGCTGGTGAAGCCGCATGATCTTTCGCGAGTCAATGCCGCATTCTTCACGATCAATGGCTATGTCAGCGTGTTGTTTTTTGCTTTTTGGGCCGCCGATATCTTTCTGTATCGCAAAGGGTTGATTTAATGAGTTCTTTCTCTTCCATGGCAGGCGTTCGACCGCAAATAGAGGATCGCAAGCTGCGACCCATTCTTGAAAAAGTGGAAGCTCGCGAACAGCTTAGCTTCGAGGATGGCGTGACGATGTATCGGAGTTCGGACATCTTGTCCTTGGGATATATGGCGAACCTGGTGCGTGAGCGATGGCACGGTGATGTTACGTACTTCAACGTGAACCGACATATCAATCCCACGGATGTTTGTGTCGCGAGTTGCCGGTTGTGCGCCTTTGGGAAGAAAGCCAAAGATCCGAACTCTTATACGATGTCGATGGAGCAGGTTTGGGAGATGGCTGGCAAAGGTTATGCCGAGGCGGTCACCGAGTTTCACATTGTGGGCGGGTTGCATCCTGAGTTAACTCTCGACTGGTTCTGCGAAATGATTGTGGGACTAAAGGAACGTTATCCGGGAGTCCACGTGAAAGCGTTCACGATGGTGGAGATTGCTTATCTTGCTAAACGCGCCAGGATCTCGATACGGGAAACGCTGCAACGCTTGAAAGATGCCGGCGTGGATTCGATGCCGGGCGGGGGAGCGGAGGTTTTCTCCGAGCGGGTGCGCCGGATTATCTGCGATCACAAGATTGATGGGAATGAATGGCTCCAAACGGCGCGGATTGCACATGAGCTTGGTTTCAGGAGCAACTGCACCATGCTGTACGGACACCTGGAAACAGCGGAAGATTTGTCGGACCATTTGGTGCAGCTGCGGGCTTTGCAGGATCAGACAAACGGATTTGTTACGTTTATTCCACTGGCGTTTCATCCGGCAAATACGGCTTTGTCCCATCTATCAACAACAAGCGGGTTCGATGATTTGAAACAGATTGCGGTATCGCGTTTGATGTTGGATAACATTCCGCATATTAAGGCATATTGGATCATGATGACGCCTTCCGTGGCGCAAATTGCTCAGCGTTTTGGGGCAAACGATATTGACGGAACAGTAGTGGAAGAAAAGATCTACCACGATGCGGGCGCGACCACCGCTCAACATCTGCGGCGTCAGGATTTGCTGCGTTTAATACGAGAAGCGGGTCGCGAGCCGGTCGAGCGTGATACAAGTTACCGTCCGGTGACGCGAACCGAATCTGTTTTTACGGTGCTGGTGTAGAAGATTCCGCAGGCAAATCGCGTGAAGGGCGAAAGATAGATACGAGTCTAGTCAAAATTCCGATTTTCCGGCGGACTCCGCTGTTCGGGGAAGAGCTTTGTCCGCTTAGACCGGTACGGAAATAAGATTCCGGCAAATAAGTCGCGCCCTCATTCGCCATGGACAACAGCCACTCTTTGCCGCTTTCATCGGTGCTATTTAGTAGGCGTAAATCGATTACTAATTTTCGTTTACTCAATGTTGTCTTGGCTGTGTTCCAGCAACCATTTAGCTCGGGAACGTCGTATTCGCTCAAGATCCCTAGGAGTTGGAATCTGAGCGTGTCCACACTGTCGTGAATGTAATATTTGAAAACGGACGAACGAACGCGAACTTTGGTGTCCAGGGCGGATGGGCCATTTGTTTTTGTTTGCGAGGGCGCTTTTTCGCTATTCAACTCGGCCATATGCTTTTTCGTTTGATTCCCTCTCCACGATCTCCGTTCCAGCTTTCGGAAGCAAAGCAACAAGTCTCTATGAGCTTAACCAGGATTCCTTCCAGAAGTTGTGTTTGATTTTAGCTTCAATTGTCTCAAGGTACTAGAGAATAAGTTTGGAGGAGCCAAGTAGTTGTGCGATATGGGATGAAATTAGCGCAATAGTTAGTAAATCTACGCAGCGCTGGCCGGGTGTTTGTCTTTGAGCTTGGAAAGAAATGTTGTGTCGAAACGGCCCGCTTGGAAGTCAGGGTCAGACACAATCTGCTCATGGAGTGGAATAGAAGTGTGAATGCCCTCGACAACAAACATGCTGAGGGCGCGCCGCATGCGCTCAATGGCTTCCTTACGATCCGCCCCGTGCGTAATGAGCTTCGCTACCAGGGAATCGTAATAAGGGGGAATAACGCTGTCGGTGTAGACGGCTGTATCGACGCGCACGCCGATGCTGCCGGGCAGATTGAGACCGGTGATGCGTCCAGGCGAAGGCGCGAACGTTTGAGGATGTTCGGCATTGATACGGCATTCAATCGCATGACCCGAGAGCGTGACGGGACCGGTCAGAATATTATTAAGTTTCTCGCCCGCGGCAATGCGGATTTGCGCTTTTACCAGATCGATGCCTGTGACCAATTCGGTTACCGGGTGTTCTACCTGGATGCGCGCGTTTACCTCAATGAAGTACAAAT
>JBJMGL010000004.1:0-2536 GCA_045807985.1 Bryobacteraceae bacterium | reverse complement strand
GAGTGGGCCGTTCCACACGATGGTTCGAGCGTGGAAAATTTCCTCTTCAAAGTCTGCCGCTGAGCTGGGTCCAATGTCGAGCGCCATCATGTCAGCAGGAAAAGGTTGACCAGGCTCAATGGCGCGATTGGGGGCCTGGGCGTCAACCTTGGCCGCCACAATGTGATCGGTCGGCAACAGCAGCTTTACCTTTCGTTTCTGGGCCTGTTGCATCAATTGGCGCGCAAGCTCCAGCTTGTCTTCTTCTACCAGTGACTTCCCTACCGGCTCGCCGCGTGCTTTCAGGAACGTGTAGGCCATGCCACCGCCTATGATCAGTGAGTCCACTTTCGTAAGAAGATTCTGGATGACTTCAATTTTGTCGCTAACCTTTGCGCCGCCGAGAATGGCAATGAACGGACGCGCAGGATTTTCAAGAGCTTTTCCGAGATACTCCAGTTCTTTTTCCATGAGCAGGCCGGCAGCAGCCTTCTTGGTGAATTTTGTAATGCCGACTGTAGAAGCGTGTGCGCGGTGCGCAGTTCCAAAGGCGTCGTTCACATAAAAGTCTGCGAGGTTGGCCAGCTGTTTCGCAAATTTTTCGTCGTTGGCTTCTTCTTCGGCGTGAAAACGAAGGTTTTCCAGCATCAGAGTCTGGCCTTTTTCCAGCTTTCCGGCCATCTCTTCCGCTTCCATTCCCACGCAGTCGGGACAAAAGCCCACATTCTCACTGCGTGAATACTCACTGTCGAGCAGGATACGAAGCCGCTCCGCCACCGGCTTCAGGCTTATCGCAGGATTCGGTTTACCCTTTGGTCTTCCGAGGTGCGAGGCCAGGATTACGCGTGCACCATGGCGCAATGCGTACTCAATGGTAGGCAGGGTTTCACGGATACGAGTGTCATCTGTGACTCTGCCGTTCTCGATCGGCACGTTGAAATCGACCCGCATCAAAATACGATGGTTATTGAGGGGAAGATCGCGAATAGAGAGCTTGGACATTTCTTTTTGACCCTTTGGCTGACAACACAGGCTTTTATTTTTTGAGGTAATACTGAACGGAAGTCACGACGCGCACAGTCTTCATGATACTGCTGCCGGCCTGAAAACCGCCTTCCCCTCCTTCGCTGCCGCCTGCCTGGTCAGCAGGCAGAATCGAGCTTGCCTGACGGATGCGTGGAAAACTCGCGCCCGCCTCACTACACTCCTTTGCTCCCGATATAGTTGATCAGGTCGCGAACACGGCAGGAATATCCCCATTCGTTGTCATACCAGGAAATTACTTTTACGCAGTTCCCGGCGACCACGCGAGTCATGGGCGCGTCAACGACGGATGACCTGCTGTCTCCTTTGAAATCTGCCGAAACCAATTCGTTCTCCTCATACCCGAGATAACCCTTTAAAGGGCCGGATTCAGAGGCGCTCTTCATCGCCGCGTTCACTTCTTCAGCCGTCGTCTTCTTCTCAACAAACGCGACCAGGTCCACAACCGACACGTTGGGGGTCGGGACACGCATGGCGAAGCCGTCCAGTTTGCCTTTCAGTTCTGGAATCACCAGATGCAACGCTTTCGCCGCACCAGTGGAGGTCGGAATCATCGAAACCGCGGCCGCGCGCGCGCGCCGCAGATCTTTATGCGGAAAATCGAGAATTACCTGATCGTTGGTATAGGAGTGAATGGTGGTCATGGTACCGCTGACGATCTTGAACGAGTCGTTCACCACTTTCGAGATCGGCGCCAGGCAATTGGTGGTGCAAGACGCATTTGAAATGATGTGGTGTTTGGAAGGATCGTAAGTTCTTTCGTTCACGCCCAGGACCAGGGTAACGTCTTCGTTCTTGGCAGGCGCCGAAATGATGACTTTCTTTACCGGCCCGCGCATGTGCTTTTTGGCATCGTTCGCATCAGTAAAGCGTCCGGTCGACTCGAGCACAACCTGTGCGCCCACAGATTCCCAGGGCAACTTTGCCGGATCCTTCTCGGCAAATACTTTGAACTGCTTGTTATCAATGCTGATCGAATCAGTGCCGGCTGAAATGTTATGGCGGAGATTGCCAAGAATAGAGTCGTATTTCAACAGGTGGGCCAGGGTTTTCGGATCCGTCAGATCGTTGACCGCAACAAATTCAATATTGGGATCGTTAAGTGATGCGCGCAGAACATTGCGGCCGATACGTCCGAAGCCATTGATTCCGACCTTAATTGCCATTTCGCCTCCGTAATTTATGAAGCCGTACAGCTAATTTAAATGTACTGATGGAAACATTCGATGTTAGCAGGTGGCGCAGCTACTTATGATGCAATCAACGGCACCGCTGCTAATGCCGCCACCATCCCAGCAACTTTCCAATGGGTGAACTGTTCTTTCAGAACAATGCTGGCGAGTAAAACTGTTACTACAGGATAAAGAGAACTCAGAACTACAGCCGTGTCTAAACGTCCGGTCTGTAGAGCGCGAAAGAAGAAAACGCTTCCGCTCACATCGATGAAACCAGCAAGCACTCCCCAGCGCAGGCTTGCGGGTTGAGCGGGATGGAAACTTTTCGTCGCCAAAGT
>JBJMGL010000003.1:0-3748 GCA_045807985.1 Bryobacteraceae bacterium | reverse complement strand
TTCAAACTCCCGCCTTCACCTTTAGCTTAAAACAGCTTTGTTCAAATTGTTTCCAGAACGAAGCGAATCCTTTGTACATACAGTTTCAAGGCCGCTGGTACTCCTTACCCCTATCACTTAGACGCACGTCCTGAATGGTTGGATTCCTGGGAGGCAGATGAATCTTTACCTTCCATTTGGATGAGCATACTGACCGGCAGGTACGGCTGTTAGCATCGAGGCAATACTAACCCGGTTGTACATAGACAATTTCAGGTGTTTTGTCAATTTGAGTGCTATTCCGGCAACAGCATCAAACAATTGATCATTGGCCGGAACGGGTCGAGCTCGCTGCTCGTGGATGGGAGCTTGAATAGGCAGGTTCCGTCTCAAGTCGTTATTCTTGCCGAAGATAAACAGCATCAGCGTTTTGCACGCTATTACTTACAACAATTGGGCTTTCGGCAGCACGCTCTGCGTTCTATGGCTTTAGCGCCTTGAATAGCTACTTATCTATTTTTGAGCCTGCAATTGTGAGGCGGCGTCTCCATCGAGGAAAAACGTCACATGAGGATGAGTGCGCAAAATAGAGGCAGGCACTTCCGGGCCAATCGGACCCTCCAAGCTCGCCTGCACCGCTTGGGCTTTTTGCGGACCAGGCACAACGCAGACGATTTCACCGCTTTTCAAGATCTGCCGTATTGACATGGAGATTGCTTGCCGGGGAACCTCGTCCAGCGAAGGGAACCAGCCTTCGTTGACCTGCTGCTGCCGGCAGGCTCCATCCAATTCGACAAGGATATAGGGCTGTTCTGTTTGGAAATCAGCCGGTGGGTCGTTGAACGCTAAATGGCCGTTCTCGCCGATTCCCACAAAAGCAAGATCAACGGGACTTTGGCGAATGGCTATATTTGCTTCCATGATTACGTCCGTTGGAGGCTGTTCACCATCCAGCAAGTGATAACGGGAGATGTGAAGTGGCTCAATAATCCGCTGCCTGATATACCGGGCAAAACTAGCTGGATGGTCCTGGCCGATGCCGATGTACTCGTCAAGGTGGAACAACTCAACCCGGCTCCAATCAAGGGACGGTTCTTTCGCAAGATGTTCGAGGAAGATCAGTTGCGATGCTCCGGTAGCCGCGACAAGTCGTATATTCCCCTGTTGCGCAAGCTTCCCGCGAAGGAGCGAAGCCGCGTGGGAAGCCGCAGCGGCGGACATCTGGATTTTGTCTGGAAAAATACGAACCATATTGTGATGCTCAGTTACTTCGCAACAATGTTGACCAGCTTGTCAGGGACAACAATGATCTTGACGATTTGCTTGCCTTCGATGAAAGGTTTAATTTTTTCCTGAGCCGGGGCTAGTCTTTCCAGTTCCTCTTTCGGCGTGCCGAGAGCGACTTGCAGGTGCCCGCGAAGCTTGCCATTTACCTGAATCGGTATTTCAACGAGATCTTCCTTTGCGAGTTCCGCATTGAACACCGGCCACGACTGGCGGAAAACGGGTCCGGTGTGGCCCAAAGTGTCCCACAGGTCCTGTGCTGTATAGGGAGCAAAGGGCGCCAGCAGCAAAGTCATGATTTCGCAAACCTCGGGTAGAGCGGAAGATAACTTTGGTTCGAGCTGATACAACTCGTTAGTCAGCTCCATTAAGGAGGCGATTGATGTATTGAAATGCCAACGGCTATCGAAGTCGCCCGTGATCTTTTCGATAGTTTGGTGCAGCTTCCGGAGCGCCTGGCGGTCAGCAGCGGTCAGGTCACCGTTTCCTGCTGCGGAGTTTGCATTACGCGTGACAAAGCGGTAAAGGCGTCCCAGGAAGCGATTGATGCCGGAAACACCGTCCTCCTGCCAATCCAGATCGCGATCAGGCGGCGCGGCAAAGAGGGAATAGAGACGCGCGGAATCAGCGCCATACTGGGCCACCATGTCATCGGGCGAAACGATATTGCCCAAGCTTTTCGACATCTTAGCGCCCTCTTTGATGACCATGCCCTGCGTGAAAAGGCGTCTGGTCGGCTCGTCATTGTGGATCACGCCGACATCGCGCATCATCTTGGTCCAGAAGCGCGAGTAGATGAGGTGGAGAATGGCATGTTCGACTCCGCCGATGTATTGGTCGATGGGAAACCAATGCGCAATCGACTTCAAGTCGAAAGGAGCTACGTCGTTGCGCGGATCGCAATAGCGGTAGAAGTACCAGGAAGAGTCAACAAAAGTGTCCATGGTATCGCTTTCGCGCCGGGCGGGTTCGCCGCACTTCGGGCAGTTGACGTTCATGAACTCGTCTACTGCTTCTAACGGCGATTTGCCTTTACCCGTAATTTTGACGTGCAGCGGTAAGCGTACTGGAAGATCCGCTTCGGGTACCGGAACAGCGCCGCATTCTGGGCAGTAAATGATGGGAATCGGCGTGCCCCAGTAGCGCTGCCGCGAGATGCCCCAGTCCTTAAGGCGGTAGGTAATCGACTCGCTGCCAAAACCTTTTTCCTGAGCGTAGGCAGTCATTTTTTTGCGTGCTTCGGCACTGGGCAGGCCGGACCATTCGCCGGAATTTTCAACAATTCCATAGTCGGTGAAAGCCTTATCCAAAGTCGCGCCGTCAGAAAGCGCGCCATCAACGGGCCTGATAACGGGTGCAACCGGGATACCATAGGTCCGGCAGAACTCGAAGTCGCGTTCGTCGTGCGCCGGTACCGCCATAATCGCGCCCGTGCCATAACCCAGCAGCACAAAGTTGCCGATCCAGATAGGGATCTTGGCGTCGTCGAAAGGACGCACCGCATAGCATCCAGTGAAGAGGCCGACCTTTTCGAGATCGCCTGGATCTTGACGCGCTGTCGCGTCAATCATCTCCTTGACCTGCAAGCGGTTGTCTTCGCTTGTGAGCAGTGTTTCAACAAGCGGATGCTCGGGAGCAAGAATCAGGCAGGTTGCGCCATAGATGGTGTCAATGCGCGTAGTGAAGACACGAATTTTATCCGACGAGTCAACAATCGTGAAATCGACTTCGGCTCCTTCGGAACGGCCAATCCAGTTGCGCTGCATGGCGAGCACGCGCTCGGGCCAGCCTTCGCTCAACTGCTGCATGTCGTCCAGCAGTTCGCCTGCATATTGAGTCGTCTTAAGAAACCATTGCTGCATGGCGCGCTGCTCGACGGGCGTAGTTTCGTGCCGCCAGCAGCAGCCGTTAACCACTTGCTCATTAGCGAGAACGGTACCGCACTCAGGGCACCAGTTCAGCAAAGCTTCCTTGCGGTAGGCCAGACCGCGCTCAAACATCTTCAGGAAAAACCACTGATTCCAGCGGTAATACTCCGGCTCGCAGGTGGTGACTTCGCGATTCCAATCAAAGGAGAAGCCAAGCCGCTGCATCTGCGATTTCATATGCGCGATGTTGCTCAACGTCCAGTCCCGGGGGTCCCTGCCCTCCTTCAGCGCGGCATTTTCGGCGGGCAATCCAAACGAATCCCAGCCCATCGGATGCAGCACGTTGTAGCCGCGCATCCACATATAGCGGGCGAGCGCATCGCCAATCGAGTAGTTGCGCACGTGTCCCATGTGCAGCTTGCCGCTCGGATACGGCAGCATTTCGAGCACATAGTATTTAGGTCTTTCCGGCGCGTCCGCTACGTAGAGGGACGGGTCCTGCGCCCATTGTTGGTGCCACTTCGGCTCGATTTCTTTAGGGTCGAACGCCTTTTCTGGAATACAAGCTCCTTCAGCGCCTTCACATTGCGAAGGTCGTCACCCGGTTGGTCGATGGG
>JBJMGL010000002.1:0-14236 GCA_045807985.1 Bryobacteraceae bacterium | reverse complement strand
CCCTGCCAAACTCATCAGAATTCCCTGGACGCGCAGCACCACCCGTGGCTCTTTGTCCTTCTGAGCTTGGCGTCGTAGTGCCAGCAGTTTCGAAGTGATTGCTTTCGTGCCTCGTGCAAACGTGGGGCGCATACAGTCCATCATGACTCGCTCTGCAAAATAACGTCGAATTATTTATGCGCAGCTATATAGAACTACTTCGGAAGGCACGCTTCGGATTTTTGACGTAATAGGTGCTACGGTGACCGTTGTTAGATGACTGATTGCGCTGTCACGAGCAATATGAGAACGGGTCGCTGCTTGTCTGGCAGTGCGAACCGGCATAGGTAGACTTCACCACGGCTCAGTCTGCCGGCCATGCCGCGATATCCTGCCAGGGGCGGTATTCCTCACTTCGCTGCGGTTGAGCTAAATAGCCCTGACGGTCCCGCTCCTCCAATTCCAACTCGCGCAAGCATTTCAGATGTTCTTGCAAAGCATGGCGGATCAGCGCCGATCGATTTACCTTCTGCCGCTTTGCCGCAAGGTCGGCAGCCTTCAGGAGCTTAGTATCAAGGACAATCTGGATGGTTTCCATATGTGGATACACTCCCACAGTGTACTCGACACTATTAGTGTCGTCATACTTCTTTGGTGACAAACAAGGGGCGTAGTATCACCATGATATTAAGCTCCGGCAGCGTGGGCGGAGACGAGGGGTGCGGGTCCCGGCTCCTCTGCTATCAGGCGATCAGAGGCAGCGGCCAAGCAATCGTTGTGTGCGGAGACCATTTCATCGGCAATTATCCAGGTTAGCCATTCAAGTTCGGGCATATCCAGAAGTTGCGGCTTTGGCGCACTTCTCGCATGTATAGATTACCGTGTAAAAACCACGAGAAAGACCAATCAAAGACCCCGTCGAGCCAATCTTTCCGCGAATAGGTGTAGTGCCGTTAAGCCACCACTCCCGACCTCGTGCTCCTCCGGTGAGCTTGGAAAAGCTTCCAAATTTGGATCATTGAGACAATGCTCAGGGTGGTTAATAGCCAATCAATCGGGTAACGTTGGCGAGCGCCTACTTGGATCAAGTAGCTTGGCGCAGGGTATAGTAGCAGCACAATACCTACTGCCACCCCGCTGATCAGATTCTTCCTCAGGACTACAAGGAACCCGGCAAGGCCTAGAATCGCTGTGATGTCACCAAACAGGGCTTTGATTAATGAAGGGTCTGGGTACAGCCAAAAACAGCGGATTCGTCCTATACATAAATAAACAAATTGTCCGATATGACTATGAATCCAGTTTTTAGCTTCTCTGGCAGCTTCTTGGTTATAGGCGACTTCTCCCAGCTGTCTAACTTTAAAAGCTTCTTTCTCGTTTTGTAAAGGGTGGTAGCGGTCGTAAACGCCCAGAAGGTAATTCACTCGTTGGTCCGGTGTCGCTTCATCATTATTGGAAACTCGCAACTCTAATCCAAAGTTGCTGCGAGTGGCGATGGGAGCACCTAAAGCATGGTTATTTCGAATCATCCATGGGGCAAGGCAAAGTGCAACGAGAGAGGTCTGTATTGCAGCAAAGGCAAGATAATGTTTGTAGCCTTCGCTTCTGCAGAAGAATGCGCCTGCAAGCACAAACAAAGCAAAGATGGGCAGTAATACGGAGGCAAACAGGAGAGCAAAGCCCCAAACAATCCCGTTCAGAACAGCAAAGGACGTTGTGAGCCTACAACGCTTCCAGGTTCGCGCCGCCAGAACTAGAGTAAACAAGATGAATAGAGCAGTATAGGGAGCTTCCCAATCCCCATCAATCTGTACAAAAGGCTTACTAGGAATGAGCGCACAAACTAGTCCAGCAAGAATTCCGGCTTGCCGATCCAACGAAAGGCTTTCAGCCACTGTTGGAAGCAGAGCACATTGCAGGGCGGTTACGGCTGAAGCCAGCAACTCTTTTACAATCTCGGCTGGAACACCAGTACTAAATAGCCGGAACAGTGCGGCTAAGATAATGGTATAACCCGGTGAAACATGCGCAGTAGGACCTGTTTGAATTGCATAAGGGTTGCCGAATACGCCTGTTGTTGCTAATGAGATCGCAGTCCGCTCTAATTCATAGCGGGCTAAATCTCGATATGGGTGAAAAGCAACAATCAATGTGAGCCTAACAACAAACGCGAGGAAGAAAAGTAGGACGCCAGTTTGCCAACGGTTCAACAGTTTCAGGTTTTGCCAAAACTGATATAAAGTCTCCATGGAAAATTGTCGAATTATAAACTAATTTTGTATTAATTCTGCTTTGAGTATTAGAGACTTAAAGTCTTGTTCACAAGTATGATAAAGAATGTTTGCTGAGTCTTCGTCTGGGTTAAAATCACTGATGACCGACAGTGAACTGGAAGTGTTAGCGGCGAAAAGTACCGCACATGGTGAGCGCGTTGATAAGCCACCGCTGTCGGCGTATTGGAGCGCTGCCGCTATTCTTGTTTTTCTCAGTCTGATTATTATTTTACAGGTGGCCAGCGGCGCTTACGGAAGTGAATTTAGCGCCTATCCCGACGAGCCAGCTCATTATGTGACCTCGCTCATGCTCCGTGACTATGTTGCGCATTTCCATTTCGAGTCGCCAATCAAATTTGCAGAAGCATATTATCATCATTACCCGAAAGTAGCCTTTGGCCACTGGCCTCCTTTTTTTTATATGGTGCAAGCATTCTGGATGCTATTGTTCTCAGCATCCAGAGTGTCAGTCCGTCTTGAAATTGCTTGCACGACAGCAATACTGGCGTATGCCGTATTCATAGAAGCGCGCCGTTGGTTTGGATCGAAACTAGGTTTTTTAGCGGGTTTATTGACGGTGTGTTTGCCGCTTGTGCAGACGTATAGCGATGAGGAAATGGCTGAATCGCTCTTAACGCTTATGTGCTTTTGGAGCACTATCTTTTTTGCCCGGTATGTGGACTCAGAACGGTGGCGAGATAGCATTCTATTTGGCGTGTTTTTCTCCCTTGCTGTTCTTACAAAAGGTAGTGGCTGGTTGTTAGCAATTGTACCGCCGGTTGTTATTGTGCTTACCCGGAAATGGAGATTAATGAGACAGTTGTCGTTTTGGACTCCGTTCGTACTAATCTCAATCTTGTGCGTGCCTTGGCAACTCATGACCATGCAGTTGGCAGAACGCGGCTGGGATGGAGGATCAAAGCCTAGCCTCTCCTATACTCTTGCTGCTCTCATTGAGTTTCTAAAACTTTTCCCCCAAATACTAGGCCCTATTTTACTGGTACTAATGCTTGTGGGCATTGCCGTCTTAGTAGTGAGCCCATCGTTGCGTGGAAGAGTTCCAGCTGATACATCAGCAATATTCGCGTTGTTGTTGGCCGTTTGGGTTTTTCATTCTTTAGTGCCGGCTGGTGTTGAAGATCGGAAACTTGTGATCGCCGCTCCGGCCATGGTTCTGTTTGTTTTAGGCGGTGCTGTTTGGATCGCAAGTCAAATTCCCAGTAAAAGCTCTTTGTATGAGTGGCGATGGGTGTTAGCAGGTGGTTTCACAGCAATAAGCTTCTTTGCTGGTGCCTTCTACATTCCCAAAGTGCAACATTATGGATTTATTGAAGCCGCCCATTTCCTTACTACACGGCCCGACTTAGGATCTGCAACCATTCTTGTCTCATCAGAGTCGGGCGGAGAGGGCTTGCTGGTATCGGAAGTAGCAATGAGGAAGCCCCAACCTTCTGACGTCATCATACGAGGCACAAAGTCCTTGGCAAGCATGGAATGGAATACTGCTCATTACCGAAGTTTTTACTCAAATCCAGCAGAAATTGTGCATTATCTCGAAGATGAAAAGGTGCAGCTGATTGTGATGGATAGTTTTGCTCCTCAAGTGCATTTTCCGCATAATGACCTGTTGAAAGAGACTATTCAGCGATGTAACCGCTTTCAGCTTTTAGCTGCCTTTTCAAGTCGAGATCCGAAGTCTAAAGGGAAAGTCTACGTATATGAGTTTAAGTCTAGTAAAGATTTACCCAGTTGTAACTAGATCCGTCATATACGCAGACTTGCACTCCATCCTTGGAAGTCCCATTATTTAGAAACCAGAATAGGCCCCGTGTGCTAAGGCTACAGGCTGGCTTAGAGGCGGAGCTTGCGAGACGAATACCACTAGAAAAGGTATTAAGCCCGGTAAAGCTGTTCGCTGCTGTAAGACGTGGCACAACACCGGGAACAATATCAAGTGATCCGTTAGTAAAAGCAAGAGAGCCAGACCCACCAAGCGACATGAATTGTGTCCAGTTGCTTGAGGACGAACAGGTATAGAGTTGCTGTCCGGCCGGCTGATCGGTAGCAACGTACAAGGCTCCAGAGGAGCAGGTAGATGGTATCGATGACAGTGTTCCGGCGCTTGTCGCGGAACTGCTACTGCTTGAGCCAGAGGAGCTGACGACCGTTGCCGTCGAAACGGCAGTAATCTGCCCATATCCGTTAACTGTGATAACTGGCACCTGTGTCGCGCTGCCGAAAGTGCCGGGAGTTGCATTCACTGTCGCAGTTGGAATCTGACTAACCGCAGTAACACGTCCCTTGGCGTCAACTGTCATCTGCAAAGAGTGAGTTGCATCGCCAAATGAGCCTGGCGTATAGTTTACAACGCTTAAGGCCGTTGCAGTGCTTCCCGGCGTTGTAGTGATATCGCCGGTCAATGCCGGTAATCGTGCTCCGGAGAGGATGCCGCTATTGATCTCAGAAGCATCGATGCTTTTATTCGTTAACGCCTGAGCATCTGTTGTTCCAACGAGCGCGCCATTTGGTGCTGTTATAGCCGTCGTAGTATTCGCCGCTGTCCGTTTTACAATGCCGTTTGTCCCTGGGTCCGCAAGACTAGTCGGATTCTGGCCAATCAAAGCCCAGGCATTAGGAGATGCACAGCCAAACAGATTCTGTCCTGCCGTCCCGCTAGTGTTAAAAAAAAGGTCTCCTGTGGAGCAAGTTGTAGGAAGGCTCGTTCCAACTTGAGTAGGGCGAGTTTCTGCCGCATTCGAAAAATCTATATTTCGGCCTTGAGTCCCTAAGTTGACAAGAGTCTGACCACTCATGCGGTACGCGAAGGTGAGGGACAGAGCGCCACAACCAACTGCAACCCACTTCCTGAAACGATACTTTGCTTTCATGTTTTCTCCGTAGCCAAATGCGCTATTCGGACAACAGTAAACAGCCAAACGAACGTTCAGGAGCAGTGTAAAACGTGTAAATGCTTGAAAAGTTTAGGACAACAAAATTATTTTAAACTTGTCACTCACCAGAGGAGGAACCACCATTCGCTACTTTAACAATTCCCGATACAAAACGGCCCATTGATCCCGCACAGGTTTCCAATGATACTTTTTTACTTCACTAAGCCCCCGCTGCGTGAGATGTTCGACCAGATTTTCATCTTCCAAAAGTTCCATAGCTCTGGTCGCTAACGCTTCGTGGTCATTGATGGCAACAAGCAGGGCGGACTCTCGATCCTTCGCAATATAGGGGATGCCGCCAACAGCAGTAGTAACAATGGGAAGCCCTGAAGCAAAGCACTCGAGAAGCGTACCCGGCATATTGTCAATATTAGGGCTCATCAGATAAATATCCGCCGAGTCATACAGATCTGGAATTTTATCTTGTGACACCTTGCCAATAAAATGCGTGTTGCGCAGCTTCAAGTCTTGCGCCAGTTTCTCAAGGGCGGGTCGGCAACAACCATCGTGAGCAATAGTCAGGCTTGCCTCAGGATATTTAGCTTGAATGATCGAGAAAGCCCTTAAAACGCACGGAACGTTATACAGCGGCTCCAGCATTCGGTTGGTCATGAAGACCGGGCGAAGCTTACGTCGTTTGCGATACCGGAAATGTCCCACATCGATGACGTTAACAATCGATTGTGCTTGAATCCCGTATTTGCTGAAAACATCCACGAGGAACCCCGAGGGAGCTACTACTCGATCTCCCAGCAAAATGGTCGGTTTGGCAGAACGCCACTCCGTAAGGTGCTGTTCCGCTTGACCATCGCGGTAGTTGATAATCAATTTCTTCTTAAACAGTCGGCCAAAGAACAAAGCAGGTATGGTCCAAAGAGTGTATGACGATAGTCCCGCCGTAAATACATGGAGGATGTCATGCTTGGGCGTTTCAAATGCTAGCCGGGCATTATAGAGCGCAAAACTGACGAGCGTGCGAAGGAAGGGTATTCTGCCAGCCCAAGCCAGGATTTTAGGGCGGGGGGCAATCGGAAAGAACGTTACCTTAACCTGAGTTAAATGGCCCAACGCAGATAACAGTCTTGAAGCTTGTACTGCTTGTCCTCCGACAATATCCATCGAAGGACCGACCATCAACACATGAATTGTGAAACGCTCTTCAGTTAAAAACTCCGGCTGTTCACCTGTGAGCTTCTTATCCGGAGTAATGGCAGTAAAGGATGACACAGTAAAAGTTGACCACCTTAAGCGGCGAGCGCAGGAGCTGCTTCAGTCGAATTCTTTCGATAAAACTGGTACGTAATGATCGTTACAACGACATCGCATATCAGCCCCGTCCACGCGACCGCCGCGGGTGGCCATATCGAGTAAATGAGTGGAATCAAGATGGCGAAATTCAAAGCCGTCATGAACAAAATAATGCGCGACCATTGCTTCTCATAGCCAAATGCCAGCATGAAGAATGTTGAGTAGTTGTGTTGCAGGGCTAGAAGAAACGGGCTAAGGGCAAGCAGTCTCATGACCAAAACGGCAGGAGCGTACTTTTCACCATAAATGAGCCGAATAATCATGGGAGCAAACACGAGCAAAACAAGAGAGGCCAACAAGAAGGGAGATGCTAACAGAAAGCCATACTTTTGCAAAAACCGAATAGCATCCTGCTTCGACTTTGATGCCATGTGGCTAATGTGGGGATAAATAGCAGATTTTACAGGATCTACTAATGCGCGGAGAGCCACAACAAGTCGGTAAGCTGCAATATAGTAGGCTACGTCGGTTGGCCCTGCCCGAAGACCTAGCAGGAAGATGCTCGTTGCTGAAGAGAGGGTAAACGCCGCCATTGACAAAAACACTGGCCAGCCCTCTTTCAAAGCTGAGAATGTCTCTTGCCAACTGGGCAGGACGGGGCGTATGGGCATCACAAAGGGAACGGTGCAAAGGCCAACAATACCGGAGATAACCGTCGAACCAGCCTGGAACGCTGCGGCCCACATATAATCGCCATCACGATGAACAAAAGCAAACGTCAAGCCAAGGGAAATAAATTTTGAGCACAAATCGCGCCAGACCAGATTTTCCATCTTCTCTAAGCCTTGGAACAGCCACAACGGAAACAGCAAGTCGCCAACAACGGCCATGTAACCCAAGCAGAACAGTTTGAAATTAGGTCGCAGCTTCGGAGTGGCTAGAACTACGCTGACCATAATGACAAATCCGAGAACTGTCAGTAGAGACTTTGCGGCATACACCGACGCTACAATCCGGGAAACTTTCTGGGGATTGTCCCGGTGAATGGAAATACGGCGAGTAGCGCTTAAGTTGAATCCATATTCAACGAGCGTGATGAAGTAGTAGTTGAAAGCAGTGGCAAATGCGATCAGTCCAAAGTGCTCGGTGGACAGCACTCGTGATAAATAGGGAAGAACAACGAGCGGCGCTGCAAAGGCGCTCATCTGCACAACAAAGAGTGCAGCCGCATTCTTAACTAACCGGTTACTTGAAAGCGAGCGTACACGCGCGAGAGAAGGCATGGAATAAATTCACGGAACTCAAGCCGCTGTTTGAGCAAGCTTTCCATTAACATAAGTCAGAATTTTCTGAAATGATGTGAGTTCACCAAGATCTTCAAAATCCATCTGTATGGCAAATTCTTCCTCAATGAGGTTCATTAAGGTAATCGCCGCTACTGAGTCCCAGCTCTGTGTCGAATCTTGCGTAGCCGACGGAATGCGGTCAGCTGGAAGATCTGGGAATGCCGTTTCAAATACCTGAATCAGTTTTTCTTCTGTGTTATCCATTTGTTTCAACAATGCGGTGATAGAGTTTCGGGCACTTCGCTGTAAACGACTCACGGCTCAACCGAATACCTGAATTCAGTTCCTGGCCAGTTATTTCTTGGAGGAAGTCTGATAACGGTTTGTTCTTAGTTGTTGGAGCAAAGTTAAACACAATGTCTTTGACTTCAAAGTGATCGAATAATCGCGCCACCGTCTGGTGTTCAATACGCCGGGAGAATGCCCGGCAACTCATCACCCAGGCCTCGATAGTTAACGCATCAGTTCCTTGTTTGCCGCTAAGAACGCCAATTTTTCCGAGAGGACCAAATTTGTCCTGATAACTAATTGCAAGCGCAAAAGAATCGGGAGCCTGTAATCCTTCCTGCCACTCGGCCTCAGTAAAACGTCGGCCATTCAAATTAAACTGATTTGTCTTATTGATTAGCTCGACTACTCTCTTATCGCTTGCAGGCGGGTTGTATTCCAGCGAAATCACAGCTTCCGCAGTCGCTAACAAATCCTCCAACGGGGAGTTCGACTGCTGAGATTCAGCAAATTGCTGTCCTTGGCGAATACTTTGCAACCGGTAGCTATCTTCTTCGGAGAGCCGTGGTTTGCCAAAGAGGTCACGTAGGCGCTGTAAAAGCGCAAACCCAGCCGGAAGATCTGACTTTGGAAACAAAATACATTCCAGCGCCGGATATGCTGCTTGCACTTCCGCAAGCTCCATCGGACTGTCGTCAATAAACACAACACTTTCAGCGCCGATATTCCAAGCTCGCAGAATATGAGCAACCGAACGGGACTTAGCCTCCCAGTGAATCTCTATAGGGAAGATCTGATCCTTGCTTACCATTAAGTCTGAACGGGCAAGTGCTTTAAGAACAGTTTCAGGCGAATTTTTACTGGCAACTGCAATCAGCACCCCTTGTTCAGCCAGTGCCCGTAACATTTGTTGATAAAGACCATGCAGTTGGCTATGACTGGCGAGGTCCCAAGATACTTGTTCGTGCCCGACTTCTCCCACCAATCCAAACCACAAGGTGTCATCAAGATCGGTAATGATCCCTTTCTTAGGCTCCGGTGTTCGGACTAAGGCTGCCAAGCCCTGTCCCAGAGCATCGGCATGAGCCAAGGTATACGGAAAACCAGTATTCAAGTCTGAACGGAAATCGTATCGAGCATCAAAGGGCGAAGTAGCATTCAACTTTTGCTCATTAATCACCAAAACGGAAGGATGAGCAGCAACGCCACGAACGAACGCCAGAACAACTTCCCGCAATGCCAGCTCTGCTTCCGTCGCTTGCCAGCACGAGGTATGAAACCCTGGAGGCAGCGGCAACGTTGGAAGGGAGATCACTAGTTTTGAAGCAAAAGGAATATTTTGAATAACGGCTTCAAACTGCTTCAGCTTGGCTTGTACATTTTCGAGAATACTAGGAATAACGCGTTGGCCCCAGCCGCCGAGATGACGGTATCCTAACCTTGGGTCAAGATCCGCCCACTCTAAAACCAGAACTCCTGCTTGCGCTTGACTGTTTTTAAAGGCAGTCAACGTTCCAACGGCATCCTCAAAAAGCCCCGTCTCGACGTAAACTTTTCGGTTTGGAATAGTCTTCTGCAGGTAAGCTGCAAAGTAATTCTGAAGGTGAAGCGGTGTAAAGCCACAAGCTAACACAACGTGAAACGCTGCACCCTCAACAGGGGCACTTCGAACAATAGATAAAGCTTCAGCTAATTTCACTTTGTATCAATCCGCCCATCAGCATCACTTCTCATTTTACTGAGATAAGGTACTAAACCGTAATCAATCATCCGCAAGTTCTTCCTGATCACCACGAAAAATTTCAGCAGTTCCAGATGCAGGAGGGGACTGCAATTTTTTGGTAATCTGACGTGCAAACATGACGGGCGGCATGGACTTTTGCCGCCCCATTGGGGTGTTGGTCATGTCAGTTAAAAGCCGCTCTGGACGCACAATCAGGGCGCTTACATTGGGATATTGCAATGGAGCAACAAATCCAAACGACTCAATCGCGCTTTTTGCTGCGACGTAGTGTGGCCATTCTCTTACAGGCCTTTCGACGGCGCTCGACGAAATAATTACCGCACAGCCACGGTTTTCGTTCAACAAAGGAAGAAAAACGCACAACGGCACTAAGACAAGGTCAGTTGACTGCTTAAGGTAAGCCTGAACTCTTGCTAGCGCATTCGTTTCTAAACGAAGTGCAGGAATCGGAGGAAAAGCATTGCAAATCAGGAAATCGAGCTTGCCAAACTTTTCTACAATCATCTTGTGCAAGGCAGATACTGATTCAATGCTTGTGGAGTCTCCTGACTGTGGCATTATTCTTTGCTCTACGTGAGCAGGAAGCGCTGCACCAAACTCCACCGGCGATCTTGATATCGCTATAACGTGAGCGCCTTCCAGGGCTATTGATGCCGCCAACGCCGCTCCCAATCCGCGGCTTGCGCCAATGATCAGCACAATCTTACTTTTTAACGAGTCAGCAGGTGAACTTTGCGGTGGTAAATGGCGAAAATCAAACGGATGTAGTTTAGGCCGAACAAATGCGGTCAGTAGACCGGAAGCTAATTGCAATTCACTAGATCTTAACGTGATCCGGACTTTGGTTTGCTCAACAGCTTTGTTTAAGCTGCTAACCACGCCGTGATAATGAAACGGAGATTGAGGCGTAGACGCTTGGGCAAAATCAAGTAATAGCCGAAAGAACAAGGCATGACGTCCCGGGAACTCCATTCCAATGAAGTAGCTGCTCCAGAGAAGCGCCTCTACAACAAAGGAGGGAGCAATTACATTCCACCGTCGGCATAGCTCTCCTAATTTGCCAAAATTGGCTGCATAGCGGCCGCTGAACTCCAGGCCAGGTTGAACATCCGCCCAAGATAACTCACGAGCTTCAGTACGTTCGAATAAATCCGGCCAAGGATCGAAGGAGAGCTGACCCCTGATTGTCTGATCATGGGCAATAGCTAACGTCAGTACAAGTACTGTTCCATCAAACAACCGGACAATCTGCGTATCAACTGAACCAGACTTCTCTATCCGGTAGTCGATATCGAGAAACATAGGCCGGTGAAAGTCGGCTGTAACTCTCGAAATTCTTTGGTCAAAAGGCAACTCTAAAGAGCCGAGACATGCGATAGCGCCTAAAACACCATAGACAACTCGTTGGCCATAAGCTGTTCTAGACGCGTACTCTTCCGATAGATGAAGAGGATTACGATCTCCGGATGCCTCACAGAAAAGTGTTAAATCCTCTTCGAGAAAACGAATCTCTCTAGTGTTTGTTTGTTGCGTACCCATGAACGAACATTGAGACTTGCTTGACAGTTCGTTGGATAACTAGGTCAGAGCTAATGCCGGTACTTGAGCTATTGTTCCGATTAAGTCCAGTACCGGGAGTCCAGACTCTAGTATACGGTCCATGACAACGCCACTCTGCTTTTGAGCTAGCACCAGGTAATCAGACCATTGAAGTACATGCTCTATATCAGGTTGAAGGAGGCGGCTAATGTGCGGGATCGACTCCAGAATAAAATTTCGGTTACTTCCATAAATGGTGCTGAGCTGAATATGCGGATCGAAGATGTGAACCTCCCGTCCTTTTCCAATCAACTGCTCGAGCATCGCAACGACCGGGCTCTCACGCAAATCATCGGTATTTTCCTTGAAAGCCAGGCCAATTACCCCAAGGCGCTTGCTCGGCAACTCTAAAACTGAGTTCAGAGCCCGAGAAAGGTGCTGATCGTTGCTCGGCAAAACCGATTTCAGAAGAGGAAGATCAAGATCAAGTCTGCCCGCCCTATAAACCAGTGCTCGCAGGTCTTTCGGCAAGCATGAGCCGCCAAATGCAAATCCCGGTTTCAGATACGCAGCTGAGGCGTTAAGCTTAGTGTCTTCGCAAACAGTTCTCATCACTTCCTGCGCATCTACGCCAAGGCTAGTGCTCAAAGCTCCAATTTCGTTCGCAAAAGCAATCTTCGTGGCGTGAAAGGCATTGCAAGCATACTTAATCATTTCCGCTGTTCGGAGCGAAACTTTGCAAGGCGGAACGCCAAGAGGATCATACAACGAAGCGACTCGTTCTACCGCGTCCTGGTCAGTGCCTCCCACCACGACGAGCGAAGGTTGCATAAAGTCCTTTACCGCTACGCCTTCACGAAGAAATTCGGGGTTCGAGACAACTCGAACATCCTTACCTAAAAGCGGCATGACGACATCTTCACAAGTACCAGGAAACACAGTACTTCGGATGGCAACAATCAATGGCTTGCGACGCCCCGGAAGAGAGGAGGCGATTTCACTTATTACTCGGCGGAGTTGTTCAAGCCCTAAGTTCCCGTTTTTTTCAGAAGGCGTACCAACGCAAATTAATGCAACATCAGCTTCCGCGATTCCTTCCGAGAGTGACGTTCTTGCCCTATACCGGCCCGCCGATACGTTCTGACGAACTAAATCTTCTAGGCCTGGCTCAAAAAAAGGAGCTTTACCGGCGAGAACAGATTGAACTTTGTGTTCATCTCGGTCTACTCCGACGACATGGTGTCCCAAACTGCTGAAACAAGCACCGGTGACGCAACCCACATAGCCCAATCCAACAACCGCAATGTTCATAGACGCACGATTAGTTTCCAAATCCAGATAGCCTTTTTTAGAGTTTGCCTAAACTCTACCCATTTTATCGGCTGGATCATGCCTTTTCTGTACGAATGTGAAATAACTTAGGCTGTGGACGTAATGGAATACCCAGTTACGGGTAAGCGGCTAAAATATGGGCGGCTTGCTCAGTCGCTATCCGGCTTTCCCCGCCTGTGGTGAGCAGCATTGCTATCCGTAGCGGGAACTTGCCCTTTTGTCTTACGCGCAAGCACCGCCCAGGTAATTTCACGCCGTAAGCCGGTGAAAATTTTGATTGATGCTCTTCGGCAGCTGCTGAGAAAGCAAAATGCATGTTGGATAGCTTACTGCCAAGTTGCCAAGTCTGCTCACAGGTATGATCTCCATCCGGCCCGTCAATCTCGTCGAGTACAAGTAATTGGTCCTTCTGCAAGAGAACGCGCCTGCGATGACTATAACCATTATAACGGCAAAGGGCATCGATGTACCCGCCACTTGCGGCGCTGTCAGACGCCGACCATGCTTTTAGGACAACTTCTGGCTTCGATGCCCAACGGAATGGGCCCGCGTGTATCCCCTGATCTTGATTATCGATATAGACCGTATTGTGAGCAGCCGAGCCGCGAAACCAGTTCCGCTCTGCAATATCGCTCATATATGTGTACGTCCCAGGGTCGATTAAGACCTGTTGTCCAGCATGCTGCAACGTCAAGCTGAGCGTGTCGGAGTGGCTATGACCAGCTCCTCCATAACCAAATGGCCCGCAATCCATCTGCAAGTAAAAATCATTGCTGGTAAGAAAGACCAGGCCACTTTCCGCGAAAGCTCGACTTGCGTTAACTGTAGACGGTATTTGCTTTCCTAAATGGAGGACGTCGGCTCCAAGCCACCAAGCCGCTTGTTCCGCTAATTCGCCTCGATTTCCAATCCATTCATCCCGTCCGAGAAGGGCACCGCAAGTAGCAAGGGTCGCCCGCCCAAACTGATCACGAGATCCATAGGGATGGAACAAGCGCCCGCCGTCATCATCTCCCCAAAAGCTGATGCAGCGACCAGGACCTAGCAGCCAATAGAGGTATTCTGCCATCCGCTTTAATATTGGCTCGACACTGGAAGGGCGGCCTGCTAAGAGATAAAAAAGCACAAAGAAATCAAGGGCGTAGACGTGGTAGTAACTGGATTGCTCAAAATGCGAACCGTCAGCCTGCACCTGAAAGTCGAGTTGTGCAACGACGATATCGCTGCTGCGCTTACGCCAGTCAACCGCACCTGGAAACTCTGGGAAGAGAGTCGATAAAGCATACAGCGCGACAGCTTCGCCAAGCAGATGAGTATTAGGAGAAAAGTACACCGACAGATTCTCCGCCAAATGCCTGCCGTGCTGGTACAAACCGGTCAGAAATTGTTTCCGGAAGGAGTCAGACATTTCTGGGCCAATCAGGTGATAAAGCCAAATCCAGGAAAGTGCTCGAAAGGCTACTTCAAGCGCACTGGCCCAGTTAATACCTCGCTGAAAAGGGTTTTGCTCAAACCAGGTTTCGACCTGGGCGAAGATTTCGGACAGAAATACTCGATTTCCAGTAAAAAGGGACGCCTGAGCCAATAAAACCAGAT
>JBJMGL010000001.1:0-2099 GCA_045807985.1 Bryobacteraceae bacterium | reverse complement strand
TCGCGTCGTAAAGCGCCGTACCGCCGCGCGCTTCTACATGTTCGAGTGCGGCCTGAAGCTTCTTGATGTCGCTAGTGAATTCCTGGTCGAGGTAGTACTCGTCATTGAAATTGACGACAAAAACCTGGTCGTCGGGATTGCTCGCTCTCACCAAATTCAACGCCGCCTTGTTGACGGCATCGCGCTTCTCTCGCATGGATCCGGAGTTATCGATCACAATACCAATCGCAACCGGGAAATCTTCCTGATGGAAGTGCGTGATTTTCTGCGGCTTGTCGTTCTCAAATACCGTGAAGTCAGTCTTGTCGAGATTATTGACCAGGTGATTCCGGTCATCGACGACCGTGGCGTGCAGCGTCACTTCACGGGCCTCAGCGCGGAATACAAAACCACCGTTCTCGCTGCCGACAGGCGCCTGACCTTGATCTCCCGGCCCGGGTGGCGGGTCGCCTTGCGCGCCATGCTCCTGTGGGGGGTTGCCCTGGGTCACGGGCGGCGCAGCCTGAGGGTTTTGTGTTGGAGGGGTCGATGGGGCGTTATTCGCCGGAGCAGCTGAGGGCTGAGCTTGAGGCGCAGGCGTGCTCTGCGCTGCCGCCATTCCAAGCAGCAACAATCCAGCGGCTACTCTGCTGATAACAGACTTATTGCGAAGAAGCGTAGTACCCAGTTCTTGCATATACATGGAGCGGTGGCAGTCCTTTAGGCGGCTGTAGCTTCACTTTTATTTTATGCCATTTGCCATCGTGCCCTGGGTTCTTTGGACGGTATCCGAGTACATATTGGTTGCGTAGCTCGATTCCAATTTTTGTAGCCACGTCGGCCAAGTCGTTCGGGTTGTCTATGGTAAACGAGCGGCCGCCACTGAGATCGGAGATGTCGCTGAGCAGCGCCGGCCCTAAACGCTCTTCTTCGGTTTGAAAATAATGATCATAGATGCCGATGGAGTAGATCATGACATCGGCTTCTTTGACCAGGTTCTTAATCTCGCCTTCGGTATAACGGCTGTGATTATCGCCTCCGTCGGAAATGATCAGCAAAGCCTTTTTCGGATATTTGGCCTGACGCATCTTGCTGACACCCAGGTATATAGCATCGAGGAGCGCGGTGCGCCCTTTCGGAACCGTAAAGACCAGTTTGCCTTGCAGATCGTCAATTGACTGGGTGAAATCTGAAACCTCTTCCGGCTTATCGGCAAAAGCAATCAGGAAAAATTCGTCCTGCGGATTGGCAGTTTTGAAAAACTCAATCACCGCTTCTCGAGCGCGTTCAACCTTGCTGCTCATGCTGCCGCTCATATCGAAGATCACACCCAGCGATACCGGGGCGTCTTCAGCCGAGAAATTTCTGACTTCCTGAGCTTCTTTGCCTTCGAATACCTGAAAATTCTCCTTGTCCAAGCCCGTGACCAGGCGGTTCATAGGATCAGTGACGGTTACCGGAACCAAAACCAAGTCTACCTTGGACTTGACCACGGGAATGCGGCTTCTAAGGCTCTCGGCTACGATTGCAGCGGCGGGATCCGTCTTGGTGGTTGGTTGAATCCGGGGACTGACGTGGATGCTGTCGAGATCTCCCTCTTGGGCGGACGCGAGTGTTTCCGTCAACAAAGGAAAAAAAACAAAGCTGAGAAGAGTTCCGAAAAGCAGCAGGCAGTTTCGTGCTGAAACCCGGTAGTGGCTTGGGGAAATTGCCGAACGATTTAAAACCCAGGGTCGAGAGGACCCGCGCCCGTTTTGGCGCGTCATATAAGCCCCGTAATAACGCAGGATATTAGCACATGTTTTGGCGGGCGGTGTTAAATCTTTGTCATCTTCCCGCGCTACTCCATTTGGATTCCCCGGTTGGGAAAAGGTTGGTCGGAGGCTGCAGGTACTTGGCCCACCATTGAAGGTATTCAACCAAGTGCGGGACCGGAACTGAACCGAAACAACTGCCTTGATACAATTCGTTGGCTTCCTTCTAATGGCCCACATAGAACCCTTCCGCGCGTTTCGCTACGATTCCACCAAGGTCTCCATAGCCGAAGTCGCTACCCAGCCGTATGACAAGATCACTCCGGCGATGCAGGACCGTTACTATGCCGCAAGCCCCTATAACCT